>JAEZSM010000159.1 GCA_023421875.1 Spirochaetota bacterium
CCCAGGGGCCGCTCAGGGCTATCCGGTCGCCTTCGAACCAGGGTAGGTAGACGAGTTCGACGCTTAGGCCGCCGCCGAGACCTTGGTTTATCCGCAGCATCGGAAGGGGGATCTTGCGTTCCTGCTCGTCCCGCAGGGTCAGGTCGCTTAAGTTCTTTGGATTGAGGATATCCAGGACGCTGAGGCTGTCCGCCCGGCCCCAGGTATGGCGTGCCAGGCCACCTTGGATAGTGGTCTGACCTGCGTAGAGTCGGAGCCAGGCCTCGTCCAGGATATCCTCCGGCCTGTTCGCAAGCAGATCCTCGTCGAGCTTTAGGGCGATGTGGGCATCGGCCTTGGAGCCCGAGGCGCCGAGGCTGAGCGCGGCCGCGGGCAGGGCTGTGCTGTTGGTAAAGTTTCCATTGAAGAGTTCTTCAGGAAACGCCAAAACGCTGAAAGAAACTTCGCCGCCCAGGGTTGGGCCGGAGAAGGCCGAAAAAGCGCCCGTGGCCGCGCCGGCGCCCGCTGCTCCGTCGGCGCCCGCCGCTTCATCCGCGGCCCCTGATCCACTGTCTCCGAAGCCAAAAGACTGGGCACCCAAGGCTGGGGCGCCGCAGAATACGAGGAGGGTTAAAAGCCCCAAGAATACAAAGGTTTTAAGATGCTTTTTCATGATTCATTCTCCTCTTAGGGCTTGCCGGTGAGCAAAAAGCGCTCGGTGAAAACGCTGGCCGGTATGGGGTCGTCGTATTTCATGATGTCCGTGTAGATGGTGGTGGAAGTGCCGGCCTGCACCGTGCTCATTTTAGTGAGGGTAGGGGTGAGCCTGCCCTGGATATCCTTTATCTCGCCCATCTCCATAATCTTGGCCAGCTTGCCCTTTTTGTCGTAGAGCTCCATCTTCATGGCAATGTAGCTTTCCTTGTCGATCCAGCCCAGCATGCGGGAATACTGGTAGTCGGCGCTTTTTGGCTTGGCCTCTATTACCCAGCTATTCCTGCCGTTCAGGACCTCTTCCCGGAGAAGGGTATAGCTGTCCAGACCAGGATCCCGGTCCGCCGAGGAAAGATCGTCGTAAGAGAGGTCAGTGCCCATGAAACTGGCCGAGCCCTCGCTGGCGGCGATGCGCCGCACCTTGCCCAGGGAGGGCAGGTAGATCCACTGGTCAGCCGCCTTGCCGGGGTTCTCAATGGTGAGAAAGCGGGTGCCGGCCACGCTGGCGGGCTTCTGGAAAATCACCATGGTCTTGGTGATGTCCTTCTCGGTGCTGGTATATTGATCCACCAGTCGCTCGGTAGTGCTGCCATCCTTCGCGCTTATGAGCATTCTAGCCCGGGTGGATACAGTCGTGGCCTCTATGCGGTTTCGGGAGCGCTCCATGATCGTTTCGGCGCTCTGGGCCCAGAGCAGGCCGGTGAGGGAAAGCAAGGCCAGCAGCAGGGCGATGCGTTTTTTCATTGTTATGCCTCCAAAATATTCGCTTTTTTATCCGAGGGCAGTGGCCGGCGGATAAAGGCTGGATTCGTGACAGTGAGAAGTACGGGCAGGAGGGTCAGGCTCACCAGGGAGCTGGTTCCCATGGCCAGGGCGATGAGGATGCCTAGTTCGGCCAGAATGTTGAACTGTGAGAGCGCAAGGACGGCAAAGCCCGCCCCTACGGACACCGCGTTGAAGAGTATGGCCTTGCCCGAGGTGAGGAAGGTCCTGCGCAGGAATTTGTTTTTGCCCCCCGTGGCTAGGTATTCGTGGTGGAAGGCCGACATGTAGTGAATGGTGTAGTCGATTCCAGTGCCTACTGCGATGCTCGATACCATGGCAGTACCAATGTTGAGCTTGATGCCCACAAGCGCCATCACCGCAAAGTTGACCAGTATGGTGATGCTCAGGGGCACGAGTCCTATGAGGCCGGCGACGGCGGAGCGGTAGAAAATTGAGAGAATAATGAAAACCATGAGAAGAGAAATAGCCACCGAACTGAGCTGGGATTCCACCACCAGCCGGTTGAGGGAGCCTTCCACCAGGGCGTCGCCGGCTATCTGTACCTCGATGCCTTCGGGGAAGCGCTGATCGACATACTCACGAATGGCCTTCACCGCCCTGTTGGTGTCGATCTGCCCCACCGTCTTAAGCTGGATCTGCATCCTGATTGACTTAGGCTCCAAAGGATCGTCGGCGAAATCGCTTATGTCCCCCGAGAGGAGCACCAGATAGTTGGACACCAGGAGCCGCAGTTCTTCGGCGGTTTTCTTGCCGTAGCGAGCCGGGTCCGTGGGAATTTCATAGTAGGCCCTGCCCTTGTAATTGGTAAGCTTGGCAAGGTTTTCCACCAGATCGGCGGCGCTCAAGTTTACTTCGCCGCCCTCGGCCAGCGCCTTGTCCAAAAGGGCTACCAAGGCGAGCTTGTCCAGGCTGTCGATTGTTTCGATCAAGCCTTCGCCTGCAGGGTCCACCGCGCCTGGAACAGTAGCCATCGAGTCCTGGGCTTGGGGCATAGGCGCCGGGACTTCGGAATCCGGGAATCCGAAGTCGGAGAAGCCGAATGCAGGGGGCGCTTCGTCGCCTCCTGCCTCGCTCTCCTCGCCTGCGAACCCGAAGGAAGGCAGTTCTTCATCGCTGGATTCCTGGCTAAAAGAGGGCAGTGATTCCTCTGCCCTGGGCTTAAGTCCGTCGGGGCTTTCGTCCATATTGAATACCTGGTTCACTCGCTTGACCATGTCGGTAAAACCCGTGGTCTTGCCTACCTCGGGCACGGATGTGCGCAGATACACCGCAAGCTCGTCCATGGCGCCCAGCACCTCGGGGCGTAAAACTCCGCCGGGCTCTTCGGAGCTCACGACAAGACTAACCGACTTGGAGCCGCCGAACTTCTCCCTGATAAAGCGGTCCGACAGCACCACATCGGTGGTGGGCTTGAAATACTCCACCAGGACGTTGTCGATCACCAGCCGCCCCAAAGAAAAAACCGATACCACGATGACAAGGAAGCCCAGGAAGAGAACGCTGCGTTTTTTTGCCGAAACATGGCACAGGGCATCGGCGATGGCGCCGCTTAATGGGTCCTCCTGCCCTGGCTTCATCTCGCTGATTTTAAAGCGGGGAAGCTTTCTGACAGGACCTCTTAAGATCATTATGGCCGGTACAAGGGTGAGGGACACGACAAAGGCGACCAGCACGCCAAAGCTGGCGAAAATGCCGAATTCTTGGATCGGGGCGACCTTGGAAAAGCTCAATGAGATAAAACCCGCGAAGGTAGTGAGGGCTGCCAAGAGCACAGGGTTTCCCACTCGTTTCAGCACAGCCAGGACCAAGGTACTGTGTTCTTCCCGGTTCAGGGTCTTCTTTTCCGCCAGCTCGTCGTAATAATGGCTCACCACATGGATGCCATAGGCGCTTCCCACCGCCACCAGGATTACCGGGAGCACCGTGGATAGAATGGACAGTTTGACTCCCAGCAATGCCATGGCGCCGATCGCCCAGATCGACGAGACGAGGACCGTCAGTAAGGGCAGGACAACCCCGCTGAAGCGCCGGAAGGAGAGAAAGAGGACAAGTATTACGACGAATACCACCAGGGGGATGAGGACCACCAGGTCCTCATCCATGGCGTCGTTCACCACCGAGCTGAAGACGGGAATCCCTGTTATGTACAATCGCGTGTCGGGAAAGCCGACTTCGGCGGCGATTCGTTTGATGGAGCGATGGACCGCGACGACTTCGGGCGAGCCTGCGTTTTCCGCCGATGTGTCCAGATAGACTAAGAGCTGGGTAGCCGAAAAGTCTTCGGAGACCAAGGAACCCTTGTAAAGGTCCCAGGACAGGATCTTCTCTTTGAGCTCCGCCATTTCCCGGCGGCTTCCAGTGTAAGAATCCGGGACCAGAGTTTCGGCGACGATCGAATCGCCTCGGCCGGTGAGGTAGTCCGTGGAGCTCAAAGAAGTGATGGAGGCGACTATGGGGATTTCCGAGAGCCTCGAGTCGAAGTCCCGCAGCTTTTCTATGAATGCTGCGTCCAGCACCGTTCCGTGCCTGCGCTCAAGGCCTACCAGGATGAAGAGTTGGCTGCCGAAACTCTCGTTCACCGATTTCATGCCCAAAAGCTCAGGATCGTCGTCGGGCACGAAGCGAAAATTGTTGTTGTCCAGGGTAGCCCTGGGTATCTGCAGGGCGAAAAACACGGTGACGATGCTGACGATGGCTACGATCCACCGCGGGTGTCTAAATAGTTTTTTCATTGCTAAAGCCTTAGTGTCGAGCGATCAACCTTGTCCGATGCCAATCCGCGGAGGATCATTTCAAAGGTCTCTTTCATTCCGTTGCGCATGAGTACCGTATCCCTCCGGGGTCGAGGAACTCGACTGATGGTATCGATCACCGAGGTGGCGATCATGATGACGGTGCGGGCCTGCCTGTCGGGGTCTTCGCTGTGGTAGACCGATCCGTCGGCCATGCCTCTCCGCAAGAGGGATTCGATGAGTTCCACCAGGCCTGCCGTCGCTTTTGCGAATTTCTCGGAAGTCTGGAGGTCACCGAAGGGGAATTCCGGGTCCAGGTAGTTTTTTATGCCCGTGAGCACAACCAGGTCCTGGGATTCGCCGAGAAGCTCGAGGTAGGTCTCCCATAGCGCCTGAAGGGCATGAAGCCCCGTGCCTTCCCGGGGGATCCTCTGCCGCGCCACTTCGGTGAACTCCGAGATAGCTTCTTCCAGTATCTCGACGAGGATGGCTTCCTTGTTTTCGAAATAAAGGTAGAGGGTGGCCTTGCTCAGCTCGCTTGCCAGGGCTATGTCCTGCATCGAAAAGGAGCCGATGCCCCGTTCCAGGATCAGCTTTTTAGCCTTGCGCACTATCAGTGCTCGGCGTTTTTCTTTTTCTCTGGTTTTTCTTTCTTCTATTCCCATTATTCTGACCAATGGTCATTAAATGACCATTGGTCAGAACTGTCAAGAGGATGGGTAGGATTGCTAGGCCTTTATAAACTCGCCCCGGTGATATTCGGCGAAGGCGAGGCTGAGCTCTTCCTGGGTGTTCATTACAATGGGACCACCCCAGGCTACCGGTTCGCCCAAGGCCTGACCAGCTATCAAAAGGAATTTTGCAGCGACGCCAGGGCTGGCCGAAGCTTCGACATATTCCGCGGGATCAGCCGGTAGATGACCGAGCTGATTGGCTTTTAAGCCTGTACCGCCGAACTCGGCTTCGCCCTCGATACAGTAGACTGCGGCATTGTAGCTTGTAGGGAGGGGTATGCGGACCGACGCTCCGGGCTCCAGAAAGACGATCATATAGAGAACCGGCACATAGAGGTCCGGCGTGGCGCCCTTGTGTCCTTCGAACTCGCCCGCTAAAAGGCGTATCTCCGCCCCTTGCTTTTTTATGAGGGGAATCTCGGCTGCTTCGACAGCCCTATACCGGGGTGCTGTCATCTTGAGTCGGGCTGGCAGGTTGACCCAAAGCTGAATGCCCTCCATGCGGGGGCCTTCGTCGCCGGGCTGGGGCATTTCCTGATGGATTATGCCTGAACCGGCGGTCATCCACTGGGCGTCCCCGGGCTTGATGAGCCCCTCGTTGCCCATGGAATCGCCATGGGCGACTTTGCCGGCAAGAAGATAGGTTACCGTCTCAATGCCCCGGTGCGGGTGCCAGGGAAAGCCCGCCAGATATTCCTCGGGCTTGTCGGAGCCGAAGTGGTCCAGCAGAAGGAATGGATCGAAGGAGTTTTTGGCGGAATACCCGAACACTCGCTTGAGAACGACACCGGCTCCATCTACGGAACCCTGGGCTTGGAGCACCCTGCCCACCCTCCGGGCTCCAGGGCTCGAAAGCCCCGGATGGCCCTTTTCCGCAGACTGGCCTGAGATCACTTCACTCCCTCGTCACACGCTTCTTCGCTGTCGGTGGGTCTGGAAGTCTCCATGGTGTGGGGTTTTTCGCAGGGTTCGAGGGCGGGATCATTCTTTTCGAATTCCTTATTTACGGTTTCTTTATCTGCCATGTCAGCCTCCTTGGGTAGTCTTATAATAAAGGATAACGATTTTTAGCGGAAAGGCAAAATGGAGGCTTCCGGCCGCCGGAGGAAAAAACTTAAAAATTTCTAATTCCGGCTCTCTGGTTTCAGTGAGCCATCCTTGTATTTCTACCTGGATATACGATAATGAAACCATCGATTTTCGCTGATGCGTACGAAGGGGGCGAATGATGAAACTGCGGCCTATTCTCAAACGGTTTTCTCTGTTGGCGGTCATCATTGTCGTAGCGTCCTGCGCAACCGAGCCTCCTGTACAGGAAGTAAACGCCGAATCCGACAGGGCGAAAGCAATCGTCCAGGGGAGCTCGACGCCGGATTTTCCAGCGACTCCCGCGCAGCCCTCGGCTCCCCAGGCTGCTGGCTCGACCCAAGGCACGGCGCCGGCCGATACCAGCCCTCAGAGCACCGCAACCCAGATAGTCCAGTCCCAGAGCGGACTGCCTTCCAGCAGCCAAGGCCAGAGCCCGGCTGGCTTAAGCACGGGCTTGAGCCAGGAGGAGCAAGCCTTCCTGGCCGATTATCTGAGCCGCCTCAGCTACATGGTCTATTACAACGAGTCCTCGGGGCTCGATCCCCAGCTGGCGCGGATCGGCGTCAGCCAGGCTAACCGCTACCTCATAGAAAAACAGGGCTTGTCGGTCATCGATTTCGACCAGATAGAGCGTAACAAGAAGGATCAGATCGCTGCCTACCAGGCCGAGACCGGGGGTTCTATCGACATGATCCAATACCTGGCCCAGAAATTCAACGCGGACATCTACATAGAAATCGATGCCCAGGTTTCAGGCTCCGGCCAGGCGGGGGCGTTCAGCGGCGCTGCCCAGGGCACCATGAAGCTCTTTGAAGCCTCCACTGCGGTATTGCTGGGGTCTGTCGCCTTCATGAGTCCGCCGACCTTCAGCCCAGTATCCTTGGATGCTGCGGTTTCCAACGCCCTGGCAGCCAGCATCTGGCAGTCTATGCCCAAGGTCACTGAGCAGTCCAAGGCGCTGTATGGGGCTTCCCTCGCCAGGGGGATCCGCTTTGAGCTCATAGCCCAGAAAATTCCGGACGCCAAGCAGGTAGCCCAACTTGTACGGGCCTTGGGCAAGAAATTCAAGGAAGCCGAGCAGCTTTCCTTCTCACCGGGGGAGACTCGCATCGCGCTCTATGGCTTCATGAGCAAGGCCAAGGCCCAGGAGGCCATCTACGATGCCGCGGCTTCGGCCATGCTGCCCGATATGTACCTGGTGTATATGAGGGGCAAGTCCTTCACCTTCAACAGCGGATTGTAGGGTGCAACGGAGGTATGCTGGCCGCCCTGGTGATTGTCCGTCGGCTTTTTTTCTGAATTCCAGGCCCTGCCGATGACGGGAGTGTTTCGGCCCGCCCCCGGTACGGTTATAATGAAGCGGCATCAGGAGGAAGATGATGAAAAGAAGTACATGGTTTGTTCTTGCGGTCGTCGTGGCTCTGGTTCTGTCCACAGCCCTTTCCTGCGCCACCAAGGCGCCCCTGCGGAAAGGCGAGGTCCTGCTGGAGGACAAGGGAACGGCCTTCGGGGTTAAGACGCCCCGCTGGGTCGAGACTGCGATCATCGGCGGTTCCAAGGACGTGGAGAAAATGTCCGACTATAAGGACTATGTGGTCTTTATAGCCCAGTTTGAAGCCCAGAACCTCCAGAGCGCCCAGCTTCTGGCCGAGCGTATGCAGGCCCAGACAGAGATAGCCTCCTATCTCTCCACCAGGGTGAAGGACGCGTTCAAGGGCGCCAATGTCGCCGACGCGGATTCCAAGAATTTCGGCGTATACGGCGAGCGCTTCGTGGCAAGCGTTTCAGAGGCCGAATATTCGGGATTCAGAAGGGATACGGACTGGTGGGTCAAGGTACAGACCTTTACCGCCGACCAAAAGCCCGACAAGCAGGTCTACAGGGTTATCCAGCTCTGGACTATCTCCAAGGAAATGCTGCAGAAACAGTTCGACATCATGATCAAGGAGCTGGAGGGAACCGAGCCTCCGACCCCCGAGACCAAGCGTGCCATGGATCTGGTGCAGAACACGGTGGCCAAGGATTTCTTCGACGGCAAGTGATGGCCATTCTTTGAGCGGGGATTTCGCCGCCGGGAGCTTTTTTAATAAAAAAAGCTCCCGGCGGCTGCTTCGTCGTATCCACAGGTTCTCCGAGGGAAGGTAATAAAATGAAAAAAAGACTTCCTGCATCGCCGCTACTTGTAGTGGCGGCCATCTTCGTTTCCTGCGCGACCAGCGCCAAGCTGCCCCAGTGGGCACTGTCACCGCCTCCTCCCGACGGAACCTATACCTACTTCACCGGCTCGGCCTCAGCCGGAGATCCGGCTACCGCCGCCGGCGACGCCACCGACAGGCTCATCGCGGGGATAATGCAGTACATCGGCGTTGATGTGCGGGTGAGCACCAGCGCCACAGCGCGCGCCTCCCTGGATTCCTATTCGGCAGATCTCCGCCAGACCGTGGAAACCGAATCCACCAACCGCCTGACCGGCTTCCAGGTCACCCAGAAGCACCTGGCTAAGGAACCGAAGACGGGCATAACCACTGCCTATATCCTGGCGCGGTACGAGACCAGGGAGCTGGAAAAGGAAAAGGCCCGCATCGCGGCCCTTTTCCAGGAAAGAGCGGACTCCGTGGCCAAGCCTGAGGCCGAGGGCGACGCCCTGGCCGTCGAAGGTCGAGCCCTGGACGCGGCCAATAAATACATCGAAGCTATGGCCGCCGCTTCAGGCTCCGGGGTGGAGAATGCCGCCATAAAGCTGGAGCGCAACGCCAACAAGGCCAGAGCCCAGATCGCCGGCATCGGCTTTGTCATCGGCGACGGGAAATCCCTCCAGGGGTCGGTGGGAAAGGCTTTTTCCGAACCGTTGGCGATCCGTGTGTACAGGGAAGACTCCCAGGGCCGAAGGCCCCTGCCGGGGGCTACTCTCATGATCGGCTATTCCCGCAAATTGCCATCGGGCCAGCTGGGAACCAAGACAGCCTCCTTTATCAGCGACGCTGCAGGCGCAACGTACCTCAACCTGCCCGCCCCGGACTTTGTTGGGCGGGGCAGAATTTTAGTCCAACTGGATCTTTCCGCATCCATCGAGCTTCTGGACAAGGTGGGACAGGGATTCGAAGCCCAAATAGCTGCCCTGGAGGACGAGATACGGACCAAGTACGCCGAGCTTCCCTATATCGTTGCCTCCGGCGCATCTGAAATACCTATGGCATTATTTATCGTCGACAGGGATGAAACCGGGCAGCCCACCAATCTCTACGCCACCCAGTCCGGCCTCTCCGAAGCCCTCGTAAAGGAAGGGTTTTCCATACGGAGCCTCAGTCTCGACCCTTCTTTGCTTGCAGGTCCGCAGGATCGCTTGCTTTCTCAAGCCAGGGCCGCAGTGCCCGAGGGCACGCTCAGGCTGGCCTTTGGCAGCGCGAAAATCGATTCCCTGCGCAAGGAGTCGGGCATGTTTCTGGCCTCGGCCAGCGCCTCGGTCACGGTTGTCGATCTGCGAACCGGCACCACCCTCTATGCCGCCGACAAGAGCAGGCAGGTCCTGTCAAACGACGAAGCAAGCGCAAAGCGTTCAGCCCTTAGGGAGCTGGGTGCCCAGTCCTTTGGCAAGGACATTCTGGCTTCCCTGCCTTAAAGCCTCTATGCCAGGATAACAGGAAACCCAGGATCGACAGGAAAAACTAGCGGTGCAGCAATAGACCTGTCCTGTTGATCTTGTCTATCCTGTTATCCTGTCAGTAAATAATTAAAGCTTGAATGTGAACCCCGCCCCGATCATAGCCCCAGAATAACTCTGGTTGCCGAATAGGTTGGTTATCGCGATCCAATTTTCGTAGCCCAGATCCGCGAAAACCCTGGAGTTCCGGCCTAAGAGGTACGCCACCCTTACTGCGGCCTGGATTCCCACATGGGATAGAAAATCAGTGTCGGTAGTCACCCAGGGCGATGTGACAGAATAATACGAAATGCCAAAAGCAGCGCTGGGGGCGAGGGATAGCCTGCCCATATTGATCAGGAATTCAGCACCCATCAATGCGTTGACCGGGAAGATTTCGACTATCAAAAAACTACTTATAAGACTTACCGGAATTTGTGCCGCCACAAAGGGCCTTAAAGCGTAAAAGCCCCGGGAGAGGGTGGCGCGGAAGCCGGGAACGATAGAACCCGCGCTGGAGTCGCCGATGGAGTGAAGGTATAAATCCATCTCGGTACCCAACCTTGGTATCTCCCTAAGCTGAGTGTCCTTTCCAAGGGCTACCGATTTGTACAGAACCTGGCCCGTGGAGACCTCCCTACTTACTTCCTTTATGACGATAAGCCCGGCTTCCCTTGAATCGTCGAAGCCCTCGATGGAGGCCGATTCGATCACTGAGTATTCGTCTCCCTTCTGGATGCCCATGTCGCTGCCCATCTGAATCCTCACCGTGGAGCCTGAGACATTGAGTATCCGGGTGCTAATCTGAAACTGGGGTATGGAGCGCACGGCGAACTGGAGCTGGGGAGGTATGGACGAAATTGCCGACTGAATGGATTCAAACTGGTTTTTGTCGTGACTGCCCGAGGTTTCGACTGTTTTTATGGCGATAAGCGTGCCATCGGCGGACATGTCTAAAAAGCTTATGTTCGTCTTTATGCTGGTCTTGTACTTGAGATTTTCCCGGTCCCAATAAGAATTGAACTCGACTACCACGGGCACGACAACGATGAAAGCCCCGGTGAGACGCTTGAACTCCGCTTCGGTGAGAAAGGATTCGCCGAACTGGAATTTTTCAGGCATGGTGAAGGTGCTTTGTTTCGATCGTTTTACCGCATCGATAAAACTGTTAATGTCGGAAGAAGAAAAACGCTGGGTGACTCCCAGAATGGTGAATCTGCCCAGGTCGGAAAATACCTTTTGGATTTCCCCGTCTATCGAGCCAAGAGCTTGAGACGGAATATTCCATCCGTAGTACCCGAGGGAGAAGATAGCGATGTCCTGTTTTTGGCTGATAACCGGTTGGGCCGAAAGGCCTGAAAGCAGGGCGAAGAAGAATACCAGCGTCAAAAAAACTTTGCAGACTTTCATAATTACTCCTCGGCCTTGGCCGTCTCTATGAATTGTATGTGGAATAAAAAAAAACTCAATGCGATTTTCTTCTTTATCGTTGTGAAAACGATGGGAAAGGATTACCCATGCCCGGCTTCTGTGTATTGAAACGGGAAAAAAGTGCCGGTTCCTGGGCATATCTTCCATGATCTTCTGTTGCGCTTTTTTCCGATCCGCATAGAATTGGCATTAGAAAGCCCTGATAGTAGGCTGTCCTGAGGTTTTTACCAGCTGTTGGTTGATTACCTGGGTAGGGGCATTTTGGCATGAATTTTGCATAAAGATTCCTGCATTTTCAGGAGGAACCATGAAAGCTAAGGTAGCGAGCCTAGGTAAAAAAGGCGGCCGCAAGGCGCGGCGTATCGTTCAGATCGTCTTTTTCATTATCGTGGCCGTGACGGCCACTGGGGGAGCACTCAATGAGAAGGGGATAACGATTCCCCTTCTTCCAGAAGCTTCCCTGCACTCGATTTGCCCCTTCGGAGGAGTCGTCAGTATTTGGCAATTCCTCAACGTGGGGACTATGGTGAAAAAAGTGCATGAATCTTCCTTCGTTCTGGGAGGGATCGCACTGGTGCTCGCACTGCTTTTCGGGCCAGTCATTTGCGGTTGGGTTTGTCCCTTCGGCTCTTTCCAGGAGTGGCTTGGAGCCTTGGGTAGAAAACTATTCCGCCGTAAGTACAACACATTCGTCCCGGCCAAACTCGACAAGGTCTTGCGCTACCTGCGCTATCTTGTCCTGGTCTGGGTAATCTACATGACAGCCGTCACCGGAAAATTGATTTTTCAGGATTACGATCCCTACTTCACACTGTTCAACTTGTGGACTGGAGAGGTGGCCGTAACCGGATACATAGCCCTAGCCCTGGTAGTGGTCCTGAGTCTCTTTGTGGAGCGGCCGTTCTGCAAATATGCCTGCCCCTACGGAGCCTTCTTGGGAATTTTCAACCTTTTCAGGATATTCGGAATCAGGCGGAACGCCCCGACCTGCATTTCCTGCAAGGCCTGCGACAAGGCCTGTCCTATGAATATCCAGGTTTCCACAGCGAAGGTCGTGCGCGACCATCAATGCATAAGCTGCCTGGAATGCACCAGCGAATCCGCCTGCCCGGTACCGGCCACGGTGGATATGCTCGCGCTTCCCGGCCAGGTCAAGGATTCTTTCGGTCAGAAAACTCCGAAGACAAGCCAGAATGATCTTGGGGGCGCAAAATGAAAATAACCTATAAAACCCTGGGCATTGTCGTTGTGGCCGCCATTGTTGTCGGCATAGCCGGGGCGAAGGTTGCCGGGCTTTGGAAGACCGAAGGCACGAAGCAGCCGGTAGCCATCCGCGAAGGCGAGTTCTCCGGCATGCCTAATCCTTCGGATATACGCGGCTCTTACACCTGGAACGATGTGGCCGAGGCTTTCGGTTTCGATGTCGGTCTTTTATTGAAAGCTTTTGGCGCGGCAGATCCCCTGCTGAAGCTCAACACCCTCGAAACCGTATTCGAGGGAATCGAACTCCCCGAAGGCACCGAGATAGGTACCGACGCGGTCAAGCTCTTTGTGAGCCTTCTCACCGGACTACCCCATGTAGCCGAAGAAACGACGATTCTGCCCTTCTCTGCGATTGAAATTTTAAAGGAAGAAGGAAAGGCTTCGCCTGAGCTGATCGAGGAAGCCGCCCAACGAGCCTGGATCCCCAATGGTGCTGCCGCGACTCCTGAGGCGGAACCTACGATTCCCGCCGCAGAAGTCACGCCTCCAAGCTCGACTAGTACAGTGGGCGCGACAAGCACAACTACCACGACCACCATCACTACGATAAGCAATGCTATCGGCACTACTTCCAGCACGACAGTCCATACTCCTAGCCCGGCGAAGACCAGCGGCACCGGCGGTGACGGAACCGGGGCTGTGGCAGGAACGATCGTGGGAAAAACTACATTTAAGGATTTAAAGACCTGGGGTTTGACCGAGGATCAGATAAAATCGGTAACCGGCGGAGAGATCGGCCATGACCTGGCCGCCATCCGGGACTGGGCTACCTCCAAGGGCTTGAGCTTCTCTGAGCTCAAGGCGAGCCTCCAGGCTTTGTTGGACGCAGGCAAATAAGCAGCCGCGCCGCGGCCCTGCGCTTGATAGCGCAGGGCCGCGGTCTCAAACGCGCTGATCATGGGCGGAGCTCGGGGTGGGCAAGCGATCCGGCGCAGGTCAGGTGTTGATTACCGAGTTGATGAAGCTTATAAGCACATCCAGGGCGCGCTCGTTGGCTCCGCCCTCGGGAATAATAATGTCGGCGTACACCTTGGTCGGCTCGATGAACTGATAGTGCCCGGGCCGTACAACGTTCATATACTGCTCTACCACCGAATCCAGCGTTCTGCCCCGCTCCTTAATGTCCCGGATCAGTCGGCGGATAAACCGTATGTCGTCGGGGGTGTCGACAAAGATCTTGAGGTCGATGAGGTCCCTGACATCTTTGTTGGTAAATACCATGATGCCTTCGAAGAGCACTACCTTTTTGGGCGATACCCGTATGGTTTCGTCGGTCCTGCGGTGGTGGACGAAATCGTAGGTAGGCATGGCGATGCTCTGGCCGCGCTTGAGCGCCCCCAGCTGTTCGATGATCAGAGGATTGTCGAAGGCGTCGGGGTGGTCGAAGTTGAAGGCTGTGATATTGGCGTTGGAGATGAACTCAGCCGATTTATAGTAATTGTCCTGGGGAATGAAGACAAAGTCGGAGACGAGCTCCGATATTTTTCGGACAATGGTCGTCTTGCCCGATCCTGAGCCTCCGCATATGCCGATGATCTTGTTGGCTGCCATGGAATCAGACCCAGGGTTTTGAAAAATCGCCCTCAAAGGCGATTTCTTCCAGGGCTTTTCTGCTGCGAGGCGAAAACTCGCTTTTTCGTGGTCCTTCGGCGAGTTTTTCCGGATCGCCGGGCTTCCCCACCGCTACGACGCAGAGCGGGACATACTCAGGCGGCATCTTGAGGGCGCCTTTTAGCTTGGAAGGCGAAAAGCCTGCCATGGGGTGGGCGTAAAGGCCCTCCCTTTGGGCTTGGAGCTGCAGTGCCATGGCAGCCTGTCCCAAATCGAAGTAGGCATAGTCCCGTCCTGAGTCCAGTCTGCAGTCCAAATGGGCAGCGGTAGCGAGGACCAGCAGCAGGGGGGCCTCCAGCGCCCAGGCGTTGCCCGGGGTAAGGGATTCGGCCAGGCTCTGGTATTCTGGGCTCTCCTGGTCCCGCTGAACCGCGAGGATACGCCAAGGCTGATTGTTGAAGCAGGAGGGCGCCAGAGTGGCGGCTTCCAGCAGCCTGGAAATCACGGTCTTGTCCAACGCCTCGTTCGATAGTGCCCTTCGTGCTCTGCGCTCCAGAAGTTCAGGAAGCATGTCCATGCTGTTCTCCTTTTATCAGTGTCGATTCCACTTCGTCTACCATCGAGTCTGGGGTGGAGGCTCCGGCTGTAAGCCCTACAGACATAAATCCGAAAATTTCCCGGGGCAGCTCCGCTGCGGTTTCAATGTGCCAAGCTGGCTTGCCTGTCTCTTTTGCGGCCATGAAGAGCCGTTGGGTGTTGGCGGAATTCTTTCCGCCTACAACCAGCAGGGCTTCTACGCGCTCCGCCATCTGTTTGAGAGCTTCCTGGCGCTCGGCAGTGGCAGGGCAGAGGGTGTCGTAGGCTAAAAAGGATGGGCAGCGGGCTTCGAACTGGGCGGCGATGGCGTCGTACTCGCTTTTCTTAATGGTAGTCTGCGCGATGAGCGCCACAGGCCTGCGCTCCCATTCCTTGGCCAGAGCGCTGGCTTCTTCCGCGTTCTGTACCACGACAGCGCCTGGTGCGTAGCCGAGTATACCAGTTACCTCTCCGTGGGAGCGGTCGCCGGCGATTGCAAGGGAATAGCCTTTTTCGATCAGCGCCGCGGCTTTTTTTTGGCTCTTGAGCACCCGGGGACAGGTGGCGTCCACCACTTCGGCGTCCAGGGACTCCAGGCGCAGCAGGGCTTCTGGCGGGGCTCCGTGAGCCCTGATGACCACGATCGAACCGCTGGCCGTCTGGTCCAGCTCGCCCCGTTCGAAGGCTTCCGGATCCAGGACCTTTACGCCAAGGTCTTCCAAGGCTCTTACTGCTTGGGGATTATGTATCAGGGGCCCGTAGGTAAAGACGGGTTTTCCGAGTTCCCTAGACCGCTCTGCCGCTTTTTTTGCTTTATCTTC
>JAEZSM010000164.1 GCA_023421875.1 Spirochaetota bacterium
TCCAGGGGCAGATCCTTGAGCCGCTTGGGAAAGCTCTGCTCCCTTATGCCGAACTCCTGGGCAAGGGTCTGGAGCTCGCAATCCTGATTGCGGGGACAGGCCAGGCAGTCGTCAGGATGGGTAGAGAGAATGAGCTCGATGACGGTCTTGCGGATTTCCACAAGCTCGGCATCGTTGGTGATAAAGCTCTGCCCCTCCATCACCGGGGTGCAGCAAGAGCGGAGCATTTTATTGCCGCCCTCGACCTTGACAACGCAGATTCCGCAGGCAGCCCAGGGGGAAAGATCGGGGTTGTAGCAGAGAGTGGGTATCTTGACGTGGGCCTTTTTAGCCGCTTCGAGTACGGTCGCTCCCTCGGCGACCTGAACCGCTATTCCGTTAACCTTACAATTGATCATGGTGGTTTCTCCCGGTCCTTAGCGCACGAGTACTGCGCCGAATTTGCAGACCTTGAAGCACTCGCCGCACTTTATGCAGCGCGAGGCGTCGATGACATGGGGCTGCTTTTTCTCTCCAGCGATACAGGGTACTGGGCACTTGCGTGCGCAAAGCCCGCAGCCTATGCATTTTTCCGGATCTATCGAGTAGACCACCAGATCCTTGCACTTGCCCGCTCGGCACTTATGATCCCTGATGTGTTCCAGATACTCTTCCCTGAAGTGTCGCAGGGTTCCCATGGTGGGGTTGGCCGCCGAACCACCTAGCATGCACAGCGATGCCTTGGTCATGGCCTTGCCGATGCGTTCCAACCTGTCCAGGTCCGCCTCTTCGCCCTTGCCCTTGGAGATCTTGCTTAAAATAGCCTGCATCTGGTTGGTGCCTATTCGGCAGGGAGCGCACTTGCCGCAGGACTCGTCCACACAGAACTCCATGTAGAACTTGGATACGTCCACAACGCAGTCGTCCTCGTCCATGACGATCATGCCGCCTGAGCCCATCATGGAACCCAGGGAAACCAGACTCTCGTAGGAGATGGGGGTATCTAGGTCCTTTTCGACTATGATGCCGCCCGAGGGACCGCCGGTCTGCACACCCTTGAATTTTCTTCCGTTGCGTATGCCGCCGCCGATATCGAAGATGATCTCCCGAAGGGTTGTGCCCATGGGAACTTCGATAAGGCCGGAGTTGTTGATCTTGCCGGTAAGGGCGAAGACCTTGGTACCCTTGGACTTCTCGGTTCCTATAGAGGCGAACCACTCGGCTCCCTTGGTGAGAATCACCGGGATATTGGCAAGGGTCTCTACGTTATTGATGATTGTCGGCTTATCCCACAGACCCTTGATGGCGGGGAATGGAGGCTTGGGTATGGGCATGCCCCTGTTGCCTTCAATGGACTTGAGTAGGGCCGTTTCCTCACCGCAGACAAAGGCACCTGCGCCCAATCTGATCTCCACATCGAAGCTGAAGTCGGAGCTGAGAATTTTCTCGCCCATAAGACCCATGGACTTGGCCTGCTCGATGGCTACCTTCAGCCGCTCGATGGCCAGGGGATATTCGGCGCGAATGTAGATGTAGCCCTTGCTGGAGCCCACGGCCCTTCCGGCTATCATCATCGCCTCGAGTATGGAATGGGGATCGCCTTCGATAGTGGAGCGGTCCATGTAGGCGCCGGGGTCGCCTTCGTCGGCGTTGCAGACGATGTATTTCACATCGCTCTTCACCTTGGCTGCCGTTTCCCATTTGATACCCGTGGGGAAGCCGGCGCCACCGCGGCCGCGCAAGCCCGAGGCCTTTACGATATCGATGATCTGCTGAGGTTTCAGCTCGAAGAGGGCTTTTTCCAAGGCCATGTAGCCATCCCGGGCAATGTATTCCTCAATATTCTCTGGGTTGATAACACCGCAGTTGCGCAGGACTATCCTGAACTGCTTCTGGTAGAACTCGATATCCTGGACCTTTACGTTGTCCTGGGTTTTCTTGTCCTTCTTATACAGAAGCCTTGTCACCTCGCGGCCTTTTATAACCTGTTCGGATATAATCTGGGCCGCATCCTCAGGCTTTACCTGCACATAGAAGGAATCGGTGGGGAGAACCTTTACGATGGGGCCTTGTTCGCAAAAGCCGAAACAGCCGGTCTTTACGATCTGGACATCGTCCTTGACGCCCTGGAGCTCCGCTTCCTTGATGAGTGTACGATAAATCTCGTCGCTCCTCGCGGATTCACAGCCGGTTCCGCCGCAGACGAGTATAAAGTTTTTTTTCGCCATGGCTTTGTCCGTCCTACTTCTTCACGATGTCGGCCGCCGGGCGGTCGAATATATGATTGTCGAGCAGTTTCCCCTCGACAAGATGCTTTTGCACAAGCTCATCGGCGGCATCCTTGGTCATTTTGCCGTAGATCACCGTGGGCATTCCCGGAGCTATCACCTCTACCGTGGGCTCAACGTAGCAGAGCCCCATGCAGCCGGTCTGGCGCACTAGAACCTTGTTCTCCAAACCCCGTTTCTGGAGGGATTCAACCAGCGCGTCAAAGGTAAGCTTAGCCCCCGCGGCGATGCCGCAGGTGCCCATTCCAACGACGATCTGGATATCCTTGCCTTCCACGTCCCGCCGCGCCAGATCCTGACGCTTCGAATCACGAAACGCCCTGAGCTCGTCGAGGGTCATCCTTGCCATAGCTCCTCTCCTTCTTCTTCCTGCGATCGCACATATTTCTTGAGCAGAACGAGGCTGGAAACCTCCTCGAGATTTCCCAGCGCCTCGACCAGCTCGCTCTTCCGAATCAAATACGAATAAGCTTCCCGGTTCCTCTGAATACGCATTTCCTCCGGGCCGGGCATGCACAGGACTGTCACCATCATGCCGGCCAGGTCGCCCAGGGGCGGACAGTCCAGATTGCGCGTATTAAAGCGAAAGGCCAGCCTTGTGCCCTTCCCCTTTTCAGACTCGATTTTCAGGCTTTCTCCAACCTGCTCGAGCGCCTGCTTTAGAAAGGGAAGCCCTAGGCCTACCTTCCTGCCCGGATGCTTGACCCCGTCGGTGACAAAGGGATCCAGGGCTCTCGCCGCCTGGGCCGCATCCATGCCCTTTCCATCATCCACCACTACAAAACCGATGCCATTTCTATCCTCGTCTATGACGATATCGACCAGGCTCGCGCCGGCCTCGCAGGAATTCTGGACGATGTCGATGACAAAATCGACTATTTCGTAGTGCATCCCGATTGTTCCGCGCAGCCCTCAAGGCCAGGCGTTTCGGCTATAGCTGGCGGTACTTTGCGATAATATCGGGCAGCTGGTCCTTGTTGACCTTGCCGTAGACCTCATCACCGATCTGAAGCACCGGCGCCAGGCCGCAACAGCCCAGGCAGCGCACCTCGTCGATGCTGAAGAGCCCGTCGTCGCTCACCTCGCCACCGGAGATACCCAAAATGGATCTGGCTTCTTCCACCAGGTCTTTCCCGCCCTTCAGATAGCAGGCCGTTCCCATGCAAATGGCCATCCGGTGCTTGCCCGGCTTGGTAGTCTTGAACAGATGATAAAAGGTGACCACTCCGTAAATTTTGGCCAGGGGGAGTCCTACCATTCTCGAAAGCTTTTCGGCAGCCTGTCTGGGGATAAAGCCGAATTCGCCCTGAATCTTGTGCAGCATCATGATGAGCCCGCCAGGCTTCTTTCCCCATTCTTCGATGAAGCTCGTCAATTCCTTAGAGAACTCAATGTTGGCAGCCGACATGGGATAACCTCCGCAAAGATATAAAGGACCATATATTTGAATATATGTATATCGATATTTATATAGTGACATTATAGACCTGCTTCCCAAATTAGGCAAGGCCCAAGAGTTCGCCGACAGGGTACTAAAAGTCCTGCGAGGCTCCAGGATGACAGCCGGCTCGGATTTAAGTATCATAAAAGAAAGGCTCCGCAGACATCGGCGTATAGTCGGCGGTGCGGAACAGGGAGGGGAGATGAAGGTCCCAGAAAACGACGATTCAGCGGTCTTCTCGCTCAACGCCAAGGGCATAGCCCTGACCGGAGCGGGCAAGTACGCACAGGCAATCGGAGCCTTCGACGATGCCCTCGCGATCAAACCTGGGCTTTCGGGGCTTTACTTCAACCGCGCCGAAGCCAGGCGGCTTTCGGGCGATCTGCCGGGAGCCAGGGCAGATCTGGAAGAGGCGCAGGCACTCGTCCCCGATGATCCAGAATTCCTGCACGCTCTCGGCCTGGTCAGCTACGAGGAAGACAATTTCGAAGCAGCCGCGATTTTTTACCGCAAAGCCCTCGGTATCGATCCGGCGCTGGCCAAGGCATGGAACGACCTGGGGGTGGTCAATTTCAGAACCGGCGCCTTCGCCGAAGCCAAGGACTGCTTTTCCCGGGCTACGGCAGAGGATGAGACAATGGCTGAAGCTTGGTTCAACCTGGCCGATACCTGCGAGGAACTCGGCCTAAAGTCCGAGAGAAAGGCCGCGCTGGAGGGCTTGCATAAGGCGCAGGCCCTCTCAGGCCGCGAAGAATCCCTGGAGTGATGCATCTTCCCGGCTCACAGTGCCTTGGATTACATAAAGGAATTCGATGAATATCGGTGACAGTGTCGGCCCCTACATCCTGGAACGTCAGCTGGGCAGAGGCATGACCGCCTCAACCTGGCTGGCCCGCCGCGCAGAGGATACCCAGGACGGAACAGCGGAACCCCGGATAAAACCGGCGAATGATTCGGAAGAAACGGGTACGGGCGCAAAACCGCGCGGGGACATCGTCGTCAAAATACTGGATCTTAAGGAAGCCTCTTCCTGGAGCGCGGTGGATGTGTTCAAGCGGGAAGCCATGGCGCTGGAGGTTCTTTCTCATCCAGGAATACCTGCCTATAAGGGCTCGTTCGAACTAGAGCGGGATTCTTCCATTAAGCTTGTCCTGGCCATGGAGTATATCGAAGGCGACAATCTGGAAAGCCTGGTAACGTCGGGGAAAAAATACGACGAGGCCGAGGTGGAGCGGATTCTTGCCTGTCTGGCCGATATTCTGGCCTATTTAGGGTCTCTGCGCCCCCCTGTTGTTCATAGGGACGTAAACCCCCGGAATATCATTCTCCGGCCCGATTCCTCGGTCGCCCTGGTGGATTTTTCGGGGGCCCAGGACGCGGTGCGCAGCGCCCTCTACCCCGGCGCCACCCTGGTGGGCACGGCGGGGTACATCCCCCTGGAGCAGGTGGCGGGCAAGGCCAATCACCGATCGGATCTTTACGGAGCCGCGGCCACCGCCGTGTTTATGCTTACCGGGCGCAATCCAGCACAGCTGCCCAGCCGGGGCCTGCGTCTGGATCTGGGATCCCTCGTGGAACTATCACCCCGACTGAAGGCTGTGCTGGATTCCTGGCTTTCGCCCGACGTGGCGGACCGGAAGCTGTCGGCGGCGGCGGCCGCGGCGATTCTTCGGGGCCAAGACCGCGTAGCGACGCAGCCCAGGGAGGCGACGCCCAGAATCCGGGACATCGAATCGGAACCGGACGTACCCTATCCTAAAAGCCTGCCCATGGGGAGCAAACTCGGCATAGAAGAATCGGAGGAACAGCTTTCGATCAGTTTTCCCAACCTGGGACTGGGTAGCGCCGGCGTAAGGGGCATTCCCTTTGTCGTTTTCTGGATAGGCTTTATCGCCTTCTGGACCTTTATGGTCTTCCGTATGCGAGCTCCCCTGTTTTTCCCCGCCTTCAGCCTGCCCTTTTGGGCTGTGGGCATTATCATGGCCAAGACTGTCTTCGGCCCGATGCTGACAAAGAGAAAACTGGTACTCAGCCGAGATGGGCTTTTAGTGCGCAGCGAAATCCTCGGCATGGAGCGGAGCGTCCTCTGGCCCCTGGACGAAATCGGCGCCCTGCGCATCGCTCCGGCCAAGATGCAGTACAGCCACAATCTGGCCAAGGAACTGGTTGTAGAAACCGGAACCAAGCAACTGCACCTCGGCATGGGTTTGAGCGATAGGGAGCTGCGCTATCTAGAAAAAAAAATCAAGGACACGATCGGCAAGCTTAGAAGCTCGGACTACGACTAGACGCGACAGCGCTGTTTTTTCTAACCCTGGTTCTTGCCGAAACCCCAGACCTGCTGATTTTGAGGCTCCTGCGAGTCTTGAAAAATTATCAATTAATCGAGAAATCTTTAGCTTTTCGCTTTAAAGGCTAGCAGCGGTATCGTATAATCGTGCCGAGGGCGCGACCGCAGCCCCCACCAACACTTCCGCGGTCAAGGAGAAAGAGATGAAACGCTTGTGCATTCTCATTCTGGCGGTGCTTTTCGCCGCCTTAAGTCTGCCGGTCTTCGCCCAAGCCCCCAAGGCCGCCGGGTCGAATCTGACCATCGGTCTCGTTATGGTCGGTCCCTACAACGATCGCGGCTGGAGCCAAGCCAACTACGACGGCATGCAGTATGTCCTTGAAAAGGTGCCAGGCACCAAACTTGTCTATATCGACAAGGCCAACTCGGCCGACAGACCGGGCACCACGGTGTCCCAGCTGGGCGAAAGCCTGGTAGCCCAGGGCGCCAAGCTCATCTGTTTCTCCTCCGACGACATGATGGACGAGGCGGTCAAATTCGCTGCCGCCCATCCTGATATTTTCGTTATCATGACCACCGGCGATCAGCAGTGGAAGGAAGGCAAGGCCTACAAGCCCATGGCCAACATGATCAACATCATGGGCAAGATGGAATACATGAAAATGGTAGCCGGCGTCGCCGCCGCCATGACCACGAAAACCGGCCAGATCGGCTTCCTCGGCCCCCTCATCAACGATGAGACTAGGCGCCTGGCCGCCTCCGCCTACCTCGGCGCGAAATACGCCTGGGTCAACTATCTCAAGAAGGATCCCGCCCAGCTCAAGTTCCGCGTTACCTGGATCGGCTTCTGGTTCAATATCCCCGGCGTCACCGCCGACCCCACCCAGGTGGCCGACGAGTTCTTCAATTCAGGCTGCGATGTGGTAATTTCGGGCATCGACACCACGGAAGCCGTGGCCGAAGCAGCCAAGTTCACCGCCCAGGGCAAGCAGGTCTGGGCTATCCCCTACGACTATTCCAAGGCCATGGACGAGGGCAAAGGCGTTTCTCTGGGAGTCCCCTATTTTAACTGGGGCCCCGCCTACGCCAAGGCGGTCAAGGATGCCATGAACGGCACATGGAAAGCCCACTTCGAGTGGAACGATCCGGACTGGAAGAATATCAACAATCCCGACACCTCCGCCGTGGGATTCATTAAGGGCGCTCTGTCCAAGACTGCATCCGACGGCGTCGACAAGTTCGTCGGCGAACTCGCCAAGGGCCTCAACCTCTGGACCGGGCCGATGAATCTCCAGGACGGCAGCGTCTATCTCAAAAGCGGCCAGAAGGCCACGGACCAGCAGATCTGGTACCTGCCCCAGCTCCTCCAGGGCATGACCGGGCAGAGCGTTTCGAAATAACATTTTACTGCAGCGACCCAAGGCGGCCGGCAAACCCCTGGGGG
>JAEZSM010000232.1 GCA_023421875.1 Spirochaetota bacterium
GTGGCTAATGTCGTAGGCACCGGCTCATTCACGATTCCCATGATGAAAAAGCTAGGGTACAAGGGTGAATTCGCAGGCGCCGTGGAAGCTACCGCTTCCACCGGAGGACAGCTTATGCCGCCAATCATGGGGGCCGCAGCCTTCCTCATGGCGGAGTTCACTGGCCTCCCCTATTCGCGCATTATCGCCGGCGCCGCCATCCCCGCCCTTCTGTATTACTTCGGCGTGTGGTCCGGCGTCCATTACGAAGCCAAAAAATTGGGTCTCAAGGGAATGAGCAGAGAGGACCTGCCCAAGTTCAAGCGGATAATGCTCGACCGCGGACACCTCATAATCCCTTTAGTAGCAATTATTTACCTTTTGGTCACGGGCTTCACCCCCATGAAGGCAGCGCTCTGGGCTATCATTCTCTCTATACTCTCGTCCATGGTGCGCAAGGCCACCCGCATAAAGCCCATTGAGATAATTAAAGGATTGGAGGCGGGAGCCAGGGGCGCCTTGGGAGTGATTGCCGCCACAGCCTGCGCCGGCATTATCATCGGCGTGGTCACTCTGACGGGCCTCGGTCTCAAGCTCGGCTCGGTGCTGGTGGATATCGCCAACGGCAACCTGCTCATAACGCTTTTCTTTACGATGATCACCTCCATACTCCTGGGCATGGGAGTGCCGACGACGGCCAACTATGTAATAACCTCCACCATCGCCGCTCCGGCCATTGTCATGATCATGGCCCAGAAGGCAGGGCTGGATCCCTATGCCGTCGCCCCCGCGCACATTATTCTCCCGGCCCACATGTTCGCCTTCTACTTTGGGATAATCGCCGACGTTACGCCGCCTGTGGCACTGGCTGCCTTCGCCGGCGCCGGCATAGCCAAGGCCAACCCCATGAAGACGGGGGTCAATGCTACAAAGCTGGCAATTGCGGCCTTCCTGGTGCCGTATATATTTGTCATGAGTCCGCAGATGCTTCTTTTTAATGTAACGCCAGTGGGTCTTATCTGGATGCTCATCACAAGCCTTGTGGGGATTACGGCGGTTTCCGGCGCCGTAAATTCTTGGTTCAGGACAAACATGAACTGGATAGAGCGGATCGTTGCCTTCGCAGGCGGCCTGTTGATGATCTATCCGGGATTGGCCACCGACTCCATAGGCTTGGCGCTCTGCGCAGCGGTGTTTGTCTCTCAGCAAATAAAGTTCAAGCGCAAGGCGCAGCGCGCCTGAAGCGCTCTTTAGCGCCGGCGAGAACGCGTATAAAGCGGCATGGGTATGTATGACCGATAAAACGGATGCAAAACAGAAGCAGACCGACCCCATGCCGCGGTATATGCAGATTGCCATAGAGATCGCGCTCAAAGTGGCCAACGAAGAATATTCGGTCGGCCAGAGGGTATTCGGCCGGTCTTCGGTGGCCGGCCAATACAAGGTCTCGCCGGAGACTGCCCGCAGAGCCTTTTGTGTCCTTTCAGAATTCGACATCGTCTCATCGGAAAAAGGCAGCGGCATGTACATCAAATCCAGGGAAAACGCCGTCGCCTTCCTGAACCAGCTTCCCGAACGTCGCACCTTAGAGACAATAAAAAACGATATCATCAGCACGATAGAAGCCCAGGAGAGCAGCCTCGCCGCCCTGGGGCAGCTCACCAAGGAGCTGGTAACCGCTACAGAACGATTCCGTTCGATGAATCCTCTTTCGCCCTTCTCGATCCGTATCACCGCCGAATGTAGATTCCTTGACAAGACAATCAACGAAATCAAGCTGTGGCAACACAC
Source organism: Spirochaetota bacterium (assembly GCA_023421875.1). Taxonomy (GTDB): domain Bacteria; phylum Spirochaetota; class Spirochaetia; order Treponematales; family Rectinemataceae; genus UBA2256. The sequence continues at coordinate 1,771 of JAEZSM010000232.1, forward strand.
GGGCGCTACTCTGGTAGCCTTGAAGCGGAACGGCACGCTCCTGCGTTCGCCGGGCCCATACGCGACCCTGCTGGAGAACGATGTTGTCTATTTTATTTCCCAAGAAGATACGGATCAAAAAGTAAGAAGCTATCTATACTGAATGCTCACTCCGTACTGATTACTCACTCCGCCCCGGGGCATAAAAAATCCGAAGACTTGACCAAGTAACAACTTAAGTTTTATATTAGAGTTGCTGCAACCGAGCGGCTTCTTTTAAGCTTGTCCCAAACATGTCTTGAAAACAATTTTCGCAGAATATACGAGAGGCCTATGATTAGATTTGACCACGTGACAAAGAAATACGGGAACTCAGTCATCCTGGACGACCTGAGCTTCGAGATCAAGGAAGGTGAGTTCACCGTGCTTATCGGCCCTTCCGGCTGTGGCAAGACCACTACATTAAAATCCATAAACCGGCTTATAGAGCCGGACCAAGGGTCCATTTACGTCAATGGGGCGAATATCGCCCAGACAGACCCGGTGCGGCTGCGAAGGAAAATCGGCTACGTCATCCAGCAGATCGGTCTATTCCCCAACATGACCGTTGAACAGAACATAGCTGTCGTGCCCAAGCGGCTCAAATACGAAAAGAGCGAAATACTAAAAATAACCAAAGAACTCATGGAGATGGTGGGCATGTCCTATGAGGAGTATGCCCATAAGTATCCCTCTGAGCTTTCCGGCGGCCAACAGCAGCGCATAGGCGTGCTCAGGGCTCTGGCCGCGTCGCCGCCCATCGTATTGATGGATGAACCCTTCGGCGCCCTCGATCCGATGACGCGCAGCTCCTTGCAGGAAGAGATCAGCCGCCTGCACAAGAAGCTTCATAAAACCTTTGTTTTTGTAACCCATGACATGGATGAGGCGCTCAAGCTTGCGGACAAGATAATTTTCATGGAAAACGGACGCATAACGCAGATGGCCAGCCCTGAAGAGATGCTAGAAAACCCGGCGAGCGATCTGATCCGCTCGTTCATGGGTGCCAGAAGCAACAGCGGCTCCGCAGTGCAGTTGACCGCCGCCGATATCATGCGACCTGACCCTATAAGCGTATACAAGAGCAGGGGCGTACGTGAGTGCATGGCTATCATGGCGCACCGCAAAATCGATTCACTATTAATTAAGGACGAAGACGAGCGCTATGCGGGGGTTATTACCGTAAACGGCATAAAAAAATCGGGAAAGACCACGGGGCCCATATCGGAGCTGCCCTTTGCCGAGGTTGCCGTCTCGTATGAGAACGAGGATGCCTCAACCTGTTTCGACAAACTGCTCAACTCCGACAAGGATTACGTCGTGGTCCTCCACGAGGACGACAGGATCGCGGGCATCGTGACTAAAACCAGCATGGCCAAGGCGATGGCCGAGGCGCTCTGGGGTGAAGCGCAATGAATTTTTGGGAACTATACGGACAAAAGCTTATAACCGCGGTGGGCGTACATTTTCTCTACGTCTTTTCTGCGGTTTCCATCGGGTTCATCATTGCGCTCACCCTGGGAATTCTTCTATCAAGGGTTCCGAGCATCGCAAAGGTAGTGCTTCCCCTTATCTCAGTATTCCAGACAATCCCTGGCGTGGTTTTTATAGGGCTTCTGTTTTTATCCTTGGGAATGGTGCCTGCCACGGCGATAACAGCCCTGGCGATTTACGCTATCTTCCCGATCTTGAAAAACACCTATGTAGGCCTGCTTTCCGTGGATCGAAGCTTGATCGAAGCAGCCCGGGGCTGCGGCATGTCCAAGACACAACGCCTTTTCGAAGTCGAGCTGCCGCTCGCCCTGCCCTCCATCATCGGAGGCTTGCGCATTTCCACGGTCTACACCGTCAGCTGGGCTGTCCTCGCTTCGATGATTGGTTTGGGAGGGCTCGGTGAATTTATCTACATTGGCATTGCCACGAACAATAACAAGCTTATTGTCGCTGGAGCCATTCCCTCCGGCATCATGGCAATATCACTCAGTCTGTTGATTGAC
>JAEZSM010000234.1 GCA_023421875.1 Spirochaetota bacterium
GCCCTGGATCATACTGATTCAGCTTCTGCCGCGCATGCTTCCAAAATTCGATAGGCACCAGGGAGGCGACATCGCAGCGAAAACCGTCCACTCCCTTGTCACGCCAAAACTGAAGCGCCGAAACCAACTCCATCCACAGGGCAGGCGAGGAGCTGAAATCGAAGTCCACCACGTCGGTCCAATCCTGGCATTTTCGACCCAGCCGCGCCCCCGGAGCGGGCGTTTCCAGCTCGCCCCGCTTAGATGCCGGCGCTTGGCCTTCCAGCATAAAATATTCGGGGTGCTCCAAGGCCAGTACCGAGTCCGGCGCGCAGTGGTTAAACACCACATCCATCAGCACTTTCAAGCCCAGGGCATGGGCTTCGGCTAAAAAATCCTCGAAGTCGCCCATTGTCCCTAGCTCGGGATTGATCGCCTTGTAGTCCGCGATGGCGTAGGGCGAACCCAGGCTGCCCTTGCGAGCCGAGGCGCCTATGGGATGAATAGGCGTAAGGAGTATCCATTGGAATCCCAGGCCAGCGATCTCAGGCAACCGGGGGATTGCGGCGGCGAAGGTCCCCTCATCGGTAAAATTGCGCAGGTACACTTGATAGATAGTATCTTGTTCATTAATGGCGGATTTCATGGGGTTTTAGTATATTCCTCACCGCACCGCCTAGGGTAGTATGGCCCCATGGCGACGACTCTGATAATTTTTGCCGGCGGCGGTTTGGGAGCCCTGGCGCGCTATGCCCTTTCCCGGGCGATTACCGGCTTATTGCCGGCCCAGTTGCCCTGGGGTACCTTTTTTGTCAACGTCACCGGCTCATTTTTGATAGGCTTGGTACTCGTGCTTGTAGATGCCGCACTTCTCCATCCCTCATGGAGGGCCTTCGCCGCGGTGGGATTCATTGGCGCTTTCACTACCTTTTCGACCTATGCCTTTGAAACCGTCGCTTTACTGCAGAAACGAGCCTACGGCCCTGGGCTCTGGAACTTTCTCCTCAACAATACAGCGTCGTTGATAGCCGTAGCCCTGGGCATGGCACTCGCATCGCTCATACTTGTCTCTGTCAAAGGGCAGCATCTATAACTTGAAAATGCGTTGTATCACTTTCAGCAGATACTGTGCGCGATGTTAGGCAACTTCGATAAATCGCCATACGGCGTTTATCGTATGCCTCTCAAACGCTTTAAGGGATGTAGATCGCTTGTCAATATATTATTATTCTAATATAGTAAAATCATGAAGATTTTCAACTGGACTGTCCCTCAGAAGACTGCCGTAGAGATCACGGCCACAATTTTTGTATTTACTATCGCCATCGGCGGTATTTTCGTTCCCGAACTTGGCCTTGCCCTAGCAGGCCTCATGGCCGCGGCCATTGTTATGACCCTCAGAAAGCCAAGATCCTTCTGCTCTACCCTCTGCCCCCGGGGAAAGGCGCTGGGATTTATTATGCGGGGAACCACGAAACGCAGGGCGCTGCCGAAATTCATGCTGACCCTCAAGTTTAGAAGGCTGCTCTGCGGCGCCATGATGTTCTGCGTGATCGGCAACCTGGCACGCTCCGGCGGAACCCTGCCGGCCGTGGGGCTCGTATTTTGGGTGCTCTGCATCCTATCGCTTACGGCAGGCCTGATCCTCGGGTTCTTTTTCAAGCCCCGTGCCTGGTGCGCGATCTGCCCCATGGGAACGCTGCAGGATACTATCTCAAAGCGTTGAGCCGCCTGCACGATCGCGGGAGGCAGGTAGAGCCGCGGCAGGACAAAATCGTTTTGATCCTGTGAATCCTGTGGTTCCTGATGTCCTGTCCGAAATAATGTTCAACTAAGCTTCGGCACATCCACCCAGCGGCGCTTTTTCCAGCTCTCCAAGCCCAGCTCTGCCAGCTGAACGCCCTTGGCACCTTCCAGCAAACCCCAACGGAAGGGATCGTCCTGGGCAACATGAAGCAGGAATTTTTCCCACTGCACCTTGAAGGCGTTATCGGCTATATCCCGGGTGGGCATCTTGGCCCAGTTTTCGTAGTAATCGATGGGGCTGGCGATATCGGGATTCCAGACCGGCTTGGGCGTCATGGTCTCATCCTGGACATAGCATTCCCGCAGGCCAGCCACCGCCGAGCCCTCGGTGCCGTCCACCTGCATGACAAAAAGATCGTCCCTGCGGACCCGCACGGCCCAGGAAGAGTTAAAGTGGCAAATAATGCCGTTTCCCAGCTCAAAGGTGCCGTAGGCTGCGTCCTCGGCGGTACAGGTATACTCCTTGCCCCGTTCGTCCAGCCGCTTGTCGATATGGGTTGCGCCAATGGCTGACAGCGCCTTGATATCGCCGAAGAGATTGTCGATCACGTAACGCCAGTGACAGAACATGTCGATCATTATGCCGCCGCCGTCTTCGGAGCGGTAATTCCAGGAAGGCCGCTGGCAGGCCTGGGAGTAGCCGTCGAACACCCAGTAGCCGAACTCGCCCCGTACCGAAAGAATGCGGCCGAAAAATCCCGTGTCGATAAGGTATTTAAGCTTGAGCAGCCCTGGCAGCCAGAGCTTGTCCTGGACGACACCATGCTTTACGCCTGCGGCTTCGGCTAGCTTGTAGAGGCGAAAGGCTTCCGCGGTGGTGGTAGCCGTAGGCTTTTCGCAGTAGATAGCCTTTCCAGCCTCCACCGCCCTGGCAATGCCGATGGAACGCTGCAGGGTAGTCTGGGAATCGAAATAAATCTCGTTTGCCGAATCCGCCAGGGCAGCATCCAAATCGGTGGTGTATGAATCCACCGAATAGGTCTTGGCCAGGGCTGCCAGCTTGCGCTCGTCCCGTCCCACCAGCACGGGCTCAGGAACCAGCCTGCTGCCATCATTCAGCCGTACCCCGCCCTGATCCCGTATGGCAAGAATGGAGCGAACCAGATGCTGGTTGGTCCCCATGCGCCCGGTCACGCCGTTCATTATTATTCCGATGGTTCTATCGCTCATACCTTCTCCTCCCAGGCTTTTTTGATCATGCCGAGAAATTCGTCCTGATCCATTGCCCAATAGCGTTTCGAGAATATTTCTACTTCCACAAAGCCGCGGAATCCCGTTTTTTCCACCCAGCTCCGTATAAGAGGGATATCGATGCAGCCTTCCCCCATGAGACCCCGATCGTTCAACAGGTCCTCGGGCGGCGCCTTCCAGTCGCAGACATGGAAGGCAAAGAGCTTGCCCAGCCGCCCGCAGCGTTCAATTTCGACCTCGAGCTTGGGATCCCACCACACATGGTAGACGTCCACCGCCACGCCCAGGCTGGGATGCCCGATGGTTTCGCAGAGATCGTTGGCCTGCTCCATAGTGTTGACCACAGAGCGAAGGTCGGCGTAGAGGGGGTGAAGGGGCTCGATTGCCAGCTTGACGCCGCAGCGGTCGGCCTCGGGCAAAATAGCTTCCAGCCCGGCGCGTACCTGCTCCCGGGCCTGGACGAGCCCCACCCGGGGATCGGCGCCGCAGACCAGAACGATGAGTGGAGCCCCCAGTTCGGCGCTGACATGGATGAGTTCGATATTGTCTTCGATTTTGCGCAGCCGCTCGTCGGCGCTGGGAGCGGGGAAAAAGCCGCCCCGCACCATAGACACCACCGTGAGCCCAGCCTTGCCGATCAGGGCGGCCGCATCCTTAGGCTTCATACCCTCAATTGTTTCTTTCCAGACCGAAATGCCCGAGACTCCGACGCGGGCGTAGCGTTCAACCATCGTCGACAGGGGCCAGGGCTTGTTGGTAAAGCTGTGAATAGCGAAGCGCGAAAAGTCTTTCATACCCGTTCTCCTACACCGTGTCGAAGCGCTGGGGATCCTGGCCCCGCGCGGCGCGCCAGAGATAGAGCGCCAGTTCCAATAGGTGATAATCGCCCCACATGCAGGATTCACCCCTGGGCAGGCCACTTCCGTCGCAGGAATTGTCCCAGCCGTTGGGCAGGTGGTAGACCGCGTGCAAAAGCAGGCCTTCGTGGGAGCTGTCGCCGGAGAGATAAGGCTCCTTCATGAGGGCGGCGGCGATCGCCCGGCCGGCGCGCTCATAGCTTATAGCCGCGGCCTTGCGCGCCGGGTTTGAGTCCGTGGCGGCGCTTAAGTGCCGGGCCAAGCGCAAAAACCCCTGAGCGGCGATCGCCGCCGCCGAGGAGTCCACCGACTCGTGAGGATTAAAAGGATCCGCCGGCCGCTCCATGTAGCGCTCGATCTTGTGCAGATTGGGCGCCCCGGTGTCCCAGTAAGGAATACCATCAGGCGGCGTATGTTCGATGAAGAAGTCGCAGGTCGCCCTGGCCACCTCCTCGAAGCGCTCCAGCACCGTCGCCTTGTCGGGGAAGAACGGAAGCCCCAGCCCAGAGTACTCCGCTTCTGGAAGCGCGGCCAGAAACTCCAGCTCCTCGGCGAAGCCCAGGATTATCCAGGCTAAGCCCCTGGTCCAGGTGCTGAAGGGTGAATACCCCTGCTGACTCGAGGGGCAACGATAGGCGCCACTGGCCAAATTGAAGATGGATTCGTGGGCTGCCCTGCCCCGGACATCCCAGCGGTCCCTGCCTTTACCCAGGTAGACATTCCATCGGGCAGTGGCTTCGGCGTGCTGCAAGAGCCGCTTCAACAGGCTTATCTTCGCGTCCTGCTCGCCCATGAGCAGGTGACCCAGCTTGTGGGAAACCGCCAGCACTCTGAGGGATCGGATAGTGTCGGCAAAAAGGGAATGAG
>JAEZSM010000108.1 GCA_023421875.1 Spirochaetota bacterium
GGCGGAGCCCTGATTCACCAACACCACCATAGGAAGCTGCGCAGGCAAGGCCAGGGCTTTATCGGCTGTGTACTCGAAGTTTTCCTGGGGATTTCTGCCCTTGGTCGAGACAATTACTCCCGAATCCATGAAGAGGTCGCTCACATCCACCACCGAGCTTAAAAGACCGCCGGGGTTAGAGCGGACATCCACGATGAGATATGCGGCGCCCGCTTTCTGGAGTTCCCCGAGAGCTTCTTTCACCCGATCGACAGTCTGGGGCATCCATTCGATGATGCGGAGGTAGGCTATGCGCTTGCCCTCCCTGTCGATGATTCCGGTCTTGATCGCAGGAATTTCTATTGTCGCCCTTGTGAATTCCAGATCGAACTCATAGCTGCGCCCCCTTCGGAAGCTCAGCCTTACCGTCGATCCCGCAGGGCCCCGAATGCGCGCCGAGGCCTCGTCCACGCTCAGTTCGGCCGTGTTCTGTCCATCAATTTTTATGATCAGATCTCCAGGAAGGACCCCGGCCTGCCACGCGGGAGTATCCTCGATGGGCGACACAACCTCTACGTACACCGGCTCACCATCGGCCGATCCCTGCTCCTGAACGGGCTTGGATATGTAGAGGCCGACCCCCGCATAGGTTCCGTCGGTTTCCCGCATCAGATCGGAGAGCATGGGCTCGTCGAGGAAGATAGAGTGGGGGTCCCCGAGAATGTCGAACATTCCCTTCATGGCACCCTCGTAAAGGAGGGCAGGATCCACCTCATCCACATAATTCTGGAGAATGAACTGGTAAATATTCTGGAGAAGCTGGGAGTAGCGGCGTCCGTCGTCGGAGCTCGACGAGGCGGACTGGGCCGAGACATCGGGCACTGCGACAGCCAAAAAACAGACGGCTACGGCGATGAGCCCGGCAAAACTCCAAAGCAGGGCAGAGGAACGCCGCGGATTTTGAAACAGTCTCATTGCATGAACATCCTTGTCATAAACTAAAAGCCGGCTAAAGACCTGTTCACACCAGCATATCGATAGTATAGCGCAAACCGACAGCCGAGTGAACACGACTGCCTTCCCGTAACCGCAATCGCAAAGCTTCGAACCGGCCTCTATTGACCCGAACGCTCACGCCTCACTAGACTGAAGTCCGTATGAAAAAGGCAAGGTACCTGGCCGCCGGAATCGCAGCCCTCGCAAAGCCCTTTTTTCTTGCCGGCCTGGCGGCCGGCATCCAGCTGAGTGACGGAGCCCAGCTCTCGATTCCCTTTCTGCGGTATCTTTTGCTGCCCCAGGCTATCCCTGCCCTCTGTCTCTTTTTTCTCTGGTACGATGAATCCCGCTACCTGGCCTTTAGACCCTTGGCCGCCCTGCTGGCGCTCTCTTCAGCAGCCCTGCTCGTTGCGGCCGTTTTTTCGGCGGCTGACAATCTTCAGATGCTCGTGCTTGCGGTACGGAATGCCCAGGGCTTGCTCAGGTTGCTTCTCTGCGCAGCGGGAACCTTGGCGATCGACCTTCTCTCCCTTTTTGTCCTTCTGCCCGATGGAGGACGAAAAAAGCAGAACCCCCGGGATGCCGGTTCAGTCTTGCATGCCGCCGGGGCCTCAGTGTCCGCAACCGCCATCGACAGCCCCAGTGTATCGAGCCACCCTGACTATAAGGAGCCATGATGCCAGCGATGATCGAGTTCCCCTCCTGGATCAAGCCGGAGATCATCCCCGGCCTGCCGTTCCGCTGGTACGGCCTCATGTATGTCTTTGCCTTCGGCACGACCTGGCTGCTCTTCCGCAGGGAGGCTAAACGCCTGGACAAGCCCTGGTCAGAGGATTTATCGGCCAATTTCTTTCTCTGGGCCATTGTGGGAATTCTCTTGGGCGGCAGGCTGGCAGGAACCCTCATCTACGAGCCTACCGACTATTATTGGCGCCGTCCCTGGTTCATCCTCTGGCCCTTCGACCAGACAGGAAGATTTGTCGGTTTCCAGGGCATGTCCTTCCACGGAGGCTTCGTCGGCCTAGTGGCATCCACCCTCATCTGGGCCAAGGCACAGAAGCAGCGATGGCTGGAATGGGCTGACCTCATAGCACTGTCGGTGCCCCTGGGCTACACCTTCGGTAGGCTGGGCAACTTTATTAACGGCGAACTCTGGGGCAAGGTCACCCAACTGCCCTGGGGCATCGTATTCCCCTATGCCGAGCGCTTTTCCGCCCGGGAACCCTGGGTGCAGGAATTCGCCGCCCGAGTGGGAATAAGCCTCTCGTCCATGAACGACATAGTAAATCTGCCCCGGCATCCCTCCCAGCTCTACGAAGCCCTCTTCGAGGGAATTCTCCTCTGGGCCCTCCTCTGGTTCGTGCTGCGCAAACGCCGGCGTTTCGAAGGCCAGGCGGTGAGCTTGTACATCATCGGCTACGGTACAGCCCGGTTTTTTATCGAATACCTTCGGGAGCCCGATTCCGGCTTGGGCTACATCATCAAGCTCGGCAATCCCAGCGCCCCCACCTACACGTTCACCACTCTCCTGAATTTTTCCATGGGCCAGCTATTGAGTTTTTTCATGGTCCTCGCAGGATTCATCTTTCTGTTCGTTTTCCGCCGCAGAGGCGAGCGCATAGCTCTGGAAAGCCTAAAGACAAGCCGGAAGTTTTCGTCCAGAAAGTTGCGGAAGAGAATAAAATAAGGGGGCCGGAATGATCATATGCCTTGCGCAGATGGATTCCGTGATCGGGGATTTTTCGGGGAACGCGGCTCGAATCGTGGCCATGACAAAGGCTGCGCTAGCCCAGGACGGCGCTTCTGCCGGCAGCGACCTTGTCGTCTTTCCAGAGCTCTCGCTCTGCGGCTATCCCCCCATGGACCTCCTGGACCAGGAGGCCTTCGTGGAAGGCTCACTAAAGGCGCTGCGCCTTCTTCAAAAAGAACTGCCCGCCGAGGTCGCCGTGGCTGTAGGCTATGTCGACAAAAACCGCGACGCCTCCGGCCGTGCCCTGGTAAACGCCATGTCGGTGATCTCGGGCGGAAAAATCGTCTTTACCCAGGAAAAAACCCTGCTACCCACCTACGATGTCTTTGACGAAGCCAGGTATTTCGAGCCCGCCAAGACGAGAAAAGCCTATACCCACCCCAAGGGGAGGATCGGCTTCGCCATCTGCGAGGATTTCTGGTGGGAATCCCCGCCTAACCCCTCGTTCAAATACACGGTGGATCCGGTCAAGGAACTGCTGGATCTCAACCTGGACCTTCTCGTCGTGCCGTCGGCCTCACCCTTCGTCAAAGGCAAGCTCGAGACAAGGCTCCGCCTGGCCCGGAGCAAGGCCAGGGAGGGGGGCATCCCTGTCCTGTATTGCAATGCCGTGGGTTCCAACGACTCCCTGGTCTTCGACGGTAGATCCTTTGTGGTCAACCCCAAAGGCAAGCCCCTGGCCTTCTGCGGCTGGGACGAGTCCTTCCTTGTCTTCGATTCCGAAACAATGAAGACCGCGGGCTGCGCCCAGGCAATTCCCTACATGGCTGAAAAAGAAAGGCCCGACACTCCGAGCACAGTGGCCGACAAGAACCCCTCCATCGAAGAACTGCACAGGGCCCTTGTCGTGGGCATACAGGGCTATATGGGCAAGTCGGGCTTTACCAAGGCCTGCTTGGGCCTTTCGGGGGGCATCGATTCGGCCATCGTGGCAGCCCTGGCAGCCGAAGCCCTGGGGGCGGAGAATGTCCAATGCATCGCCATGCCCAGCCGCTTTTCCAGCGAAGGCTCTATAAACGATTCGGTGGAACTCTGCCGCAGACTCGGCATGAGGCTGGAGCGTCTTTCCATCGAAACGCCCTTCAAAGCGTACCTGGATCTTCTGGCCCAGCCCTTCGCAGGCCTTTCCTTCGACCTGGCCGAAGAAAACCTCCAGGCCCGCATACGGGGAGCCCTCCTGATGGCCTGGTCCAACAAGTTCAACGCGCTACTGCTCACCACGGGCAACAAGAGCGAGTTGGCGGTGGGCTACTGTACCCTTTACGGCGACATGTGCGGAGCCCTGGCCCCCATAGGCGATCTGTACAAAACCGAAGTCTACGATCTGGCAAGGCACCTGAACACTCTGGCAAAGGCCGAAGGTAGACCTGAGCCCATTCCCCTGCCTATCATCGAAAAGGCGCCCAGCGCCGAGCTGCGCCAGGACCAGAAGGACCAGGACAGCCTGCCTCCCTACGAGATCCTGGACGGGATGCTCAGACTCTATATCGAGGAGAACGCCTCACTGGATACTATCATGGCGGCGGGTTTCGACAGGGAACTGGCTTCCAAGGTCCTGGCCCTGGTGGCGAGAGCGGAGTACAAGCGCCGTCAGGCCGCCCCGGTGATCAAGGTGTCCAAACGGGCTTTCGGCATAGGACGAAGGCTGCCCCTAACCCGGCAGATCCACGAGACCAGGGTATAGGGCGGGTTTCTAGCTCAGCCCCCCACTTCCCGGGCTCGCCTCCAGCCCGAAAGTTCCTGGGGCTTGTTGGATATAATCCCTATGGCGCCCGCGGCCAGCACCCTCGCCTCATCCTTTTCCGTATCGACAGTCCAGGGGAGAATCGGCCGCCTTAAGCTCTGGAAGAGCCGCGATCCTCCAACCAACCCATGCTCGGGCTTCAAGAGATCGGCGGCGGCTATCCAGCGCCCCTCACCCCGCCGCAGATACCAATAGAGCTCCTCCGAGCGGCTCCAGATGATTGCCGTAGGTACTTCTGGTAATAAAGCCTTGAACCGCCGCAGACTCAAAGGATTGAAGGACGAGACTATGCAGCGGTCTTTCATGCCATGGCGCTTGAGCAGGTCGGCAAGCAGCGCCTCCAGACCCGAATCCTTCAGGCTCCTGCTCTTGATCTCTATATCGAAATACATCGCTGCGCCCAATGCCTCCAGCACCGTCTCCAGCAGCGGCATCCGCTGGGAGGCGAAGGAGGGATCCTTCCAGGTACCAATGTCCAGGCCTGCCAGCAGGGCATAGTCCGAAGCCTCTATGGACAGGCCGTTGGAGCCAGCGCCAAAGTCCAGATCCCGCGTTGCCCCTGAAACGATCCGATTTGTCGTATCGTCATGGAATACGACCAGGCGGCGGTCTGTGGTCAGGTGTATGTCCAGTTCGATGCCGGGGATGCCCGCCTCTTTTGCCGCCCCGAAGGCGGCCATGCTGTTTTCTGGATACAGCGAAGAAAGCCCCCGGTGGGCGAATACCAGGGGACGGGCAAATCCGGGAAGTATGGCCGCTCTCATCGCATAAGCCTTGCAAAACGCCGAATCTTCACGGCTGGCTGCCCTTCGGTGTGGAACCGGATGAACCGCCTAAGCCCATTTTACGCTTCAGTTTTTCCAGCGGATCATGAGCTTCAGCCTTGTCCTCCAAGGCTTTGAACTCATCCTCCAGCTTGGCGGCCGGCATGCCCTGATCCTCGCCCAGGATCAGGGAAAGCTCCGCCTGGAGAAGATCGGGATCGATGCTCCGTTTCCTGGCCTTTATGGCAGGCAGCGCCTCCCTGATCCTGGCTACGTCCAGCTTCAGTCCGTCCCGGGCGGCGACAATCCCCGAAAGCGAGGTTTCAATCCGATGCAGCTGCTCCCTCGCACCCTGGGCGAGTTCCCCGAGGCCCTTCCCTTCGGCAAGCTTTACCCTGGAATCCCAGAGCTGACGATCCTTTTCCAGGGCTTCGATATCCTTGTCATGACGCTTTATGTCAGTGGTGTAGGCAAGAAGCAACTCCATGGCTCCTGCTTCATCCAGTTTTGAAAGCTCTTCGAGACTGATCATGACTGCTCCCCCTTGGCCTTTCCTACCGCTTTTTTCGTATCCAGCCTTGCCCGGAACCGCTCGAGATCGATAACGACCCGCGTATGTTCCGCTTCGCCGATCTTCTCCGCCTCATCCCAGGCCTGAACGACAAAGCCGAGCGTTCTGCCTTCGACCTTAACCAGCTCGGCGCGAATTCTCACCCGCATGCCCAGGGGCGTAGGCGCAAGATGCTTTACCCCGATAAAGGCACCCACGGTGGCCTTGCCGGGCCCTAAAAGGTGA
>JAEZSM010000157.1 GCA_023421875.1 Spirochaetota bacterium
CTTTGAGGGTGGCGCGGAGCAGTTCGGCCTTGTCGCTCACCTGGAGGCTGTATTTATCGTCAGCCTTGGCGCAGCATAAAGGGTCTGAGCTTATGCCAGCCTGGTGCGCGATCCGCTTACGGCTACCGGCCATCTGGACAGCCTTGGTTCTACATCCGCAGGACTGGCGGACCACAAGGTTGGTTCTAAGCAGTTTATCCTTGGGCTTTTTGCCCGATAGAAGCTCCAGAAGCATTCGCAGCGCCTGCACTGCCTGGCGCTCAAAGGGCATGTGGACTGTGGTGAAAGTAGGCGAAAGCAGGTTGCTCTCATCCGAATCGTTGAAGCCGCCTAAGGCAATGTCCCCGGGAATGGAATAGCCACGTTCGCGCAGGAGCGCCGCGGCCTCGAAGGAGAGTAGGTCGCTGGCGCTGCAAAGGGCGTCGAAATCCTCTCCTGGCCGGAGTCTGCGTTCATCCAAAAGAAGTTCCATTGCCCTCCGGCCTTCGGTCCAGGGATTGTCCAGGACCGTCAGCGTATCGTCCAAGCCGATGCCCTGATCGTTCAGAGCGTCGCGATACGCCCTGAAGCGATCCTCGGCGGATGAATGGGCCTTGGGTCCGCCCAGGTAGGCGATCCTCCTACAGCCGTGCTTTTTGAGCAGATGGAAAATCAGATCCTTCATGCCCGTATAGGCATCGATATTCACCACCGGGCGTTTGCCGATCTTGAGGCCGAAGGTTACCATGGGCATAGTCAGGTTCGATTCGAGAAAGCGCTCCACCTCGGATTCCGATGCAAAGCCGCTCAGAGAGCTTGCCCAGCAGAGGGTCCCATCGAAATTACCCGCTTTGACCAGATCGAATATCCCGTTCCGCATGTATTCGTACTCATCCAGGCTCGAAAGTCTGCCTCCGGGAAAGATAAAAAGGACAGAACGGCGTTTTTCGCTTTCCTGCCAGATCTCCGGCCATACCTTTGTGGCTGAGCCCGAGTGGATCGAGGCAAGCATGAATGCGATGCGGGGCCCTTCTTTCGTCGCTTCCTCCCGGGATTCCCCTGACCGTGGAACCCTTATGCCGCTTTTCATTCTCGAGCCTCCGCAAGCCCTTGTCAATCGAAACGACGATTATGGTTGCCTATAAATATCAGAAAAGTCCAAAAAGATACCACTAAAGACAATTGCCAGAATCTCGCTTGCTACCCGACAATTCCCCCAGGATCAGGGGCGCTCTGCTTAACGCTGGCATAGATGCTCGAAAGGGGGTAGCGGCGTGAACCCGATACACGATATCCGCGATTTCGGAGCCCGCTCGGGCGAGGATTTCGACTGCAGCGACGCGTTCGCCCGGGTAACGGCAAAGGCCAAGGCATCGGGCGGGGCGACGATACTGGTCCCGGCAGGCCTTTTCCGCAGCGGTCCTATCGAACTATTCGACAATACGACCCTTCATCTCGAACGGGGTGCTACGATCAGTTTCATCTCCGAGCCAGAACGTTATCCGCCCGTGGAAACCCGCTGGGAGGGCGTGCGCTGCTTTGCCATGCAGCCACTGGTCTTGGCCAGGGGGGCGCGCAATGTGGCAATTACTGGCGAAGGAAGCCTTGACGGAAACGGGCGTACATGGTGGGATCTCCATAGGGCTAAAAAAGCTGCCAGGCAATACGGACCCCAAACCCCGATCGAACATAGGCTGGCATCGCTTAATCTTGCCACAGGCGAGCAGCCCTCTGGAGGCGGAGGGAGAGAAACCCAATTCCTGCGACCGCCCCTTGTCCAGTTTCTGGATTGCGATGGAGTACTCCTCGAAGGAGTAAGACTCAAAGACTCGCCTTTTTGGACTGTCCATCCTGTATTCTCTCGGCGCGTACGGATAGAGGGCGTATTTATCCTAAATCCATCCGATGCACCGAATACCGACGGCATCGATATCGATTCCTGTGAAGATGTGGAGATAGTCAATTCGGCGGTGGACGTGGGGGACGACTGCGTCGCCCTCAAAGCCGGTTCCGGTCCACAGGGCCTTGCAGAGGGCAGGGCGACCAGGAATGTGCGCATCGCCGGCTGCAGCTTCTTAAGCGGCCACGGCGGGGTAGTGATCGGAAGCGAAACGGCGGGCGGCATTGAGAATGTAGACGTAAGCAACTGCCGATTCCAGGGCACCGACCGTGGCATTCGGCTTAAAAGCAGGCGGGGAAGAGGCGGGCTGGTACAGAATCTGTCCTTCAGGAATTTGGTCATGGAGGGCATTCTCGCTCCCCTCACTGTCAATCTTTATTACGATTGCGGAGCCAAGGCTTCAGAGGCGGCCAGGCTTTTTTCACAGAAAGCTCAGGATCTCGATTCCCTGACTCCGCGGATGAGAAATATCCTCGTGGACAATCTTGTAGCGACGGGTTGCAAGGCTTCGGCCGGGTTCATTGTCGGACTTCCAGAATCGCCCATCGCAAACCTTAGTCTGGAGCGCTGTATCATCACGATGGCCGATGAAAATCTCGTCTCTCCCTCTAAGTCAGAGATGTATCAGGGAATCGGAGAGACATCCGCCAGGGGTGTTCGAATCCGTCACGCGGAGGTTAAGATGAAAGGGGTAAGGATAGAAAACGCCCCCGGCGGAGGGATTATCGAAGAACCGGGGGCTCAGGTAAGTATATGCTAGCAAAAATAAAGTTAAACAGTGTCGCCTAACGCTGAACTCTTCCCGATGCGTCGCCGCCCATCAGCTTCTGCGCTTCGCCGGGTTCTATGAGGGCAAAGTCGCCTGAAATAGTATGCTTAAGACAGGATAGGGCCACGGCGTGCTCCAGAGCTTTTTGAGCGTCGTTCTCAAAGTTGACCAGGCCGTAGATCAGCCCCGCGGAGAAAGAATCGCCGGCGCCTACCCGGTCGACTATATCGGTGATGGCGTACTTTCTGGATACCAGGGCGGTTTTTCTGCTCACCAGCATGGCCGACCAGCCATTGTGGTCCGCCGAGCGGCTTTCGCGCAGGGTGACTGCGGCGTACTCGGCCTTGGGGTATCTGGCAAGGGCTCGCTCGCACATCGCCGCGTACTCCGTGGCGTCGATGCTTCCGTCGGCGGCGAGTTTCGGTCCCTCGAGACCCAAGGACTTCTGGTAGTCTTCTTCGTTGCCGATGAGTACGTGGGCATAGGAGGCTATCTCGCCCATAACATCCTGGGCCTTGGCCCCGTAGTTCCAGAGCTTAGCCCGGAAATTCAGGTCGAAAGAGACTGTCAATCCTGCCTTGGCAGCGGATTTGACCGCTGTGATGGACGCGTCGGCGGCCTTGCGCGAAATGGCCGGTGTAATGCCCGAAATGTGGAACCACCCCGCTCCTTCGAAGACTTTATCCCAGTCGACATCGCCGGGCTCAATCTCCGCTATGGCCGATCCCGCCCTGTCGTAGATGACGTTGGACGGCCTCTGGTTGGATCCGTTTTCAAAGAAATAAATTCCTATCCGCCCTTTTTTCATTACTATGCCGGAAACGTCCACCCCGTGGTAGCGGAGTTCCCGTATGCATTCTTTGCCGATCTGGTTGTCCGGCAGGGCGGTGAGGAAAGCGGCCTCCTGGCCCAATCGCGCCAAGGCCACCGCAACGTTGGCTTCGGAACCGCCGAACGTGGCTTCCATGAGAGGTGACTGGAAGAGTCTTTCTTGCCCCGGCGATTTGAGACGGAGCATTATTTCACCAAAACTGACAACCTTCATTGCACTTCCACCTTCAAAACAATCTTGTGAACAGGCTCAGGTTTACCATCCTTGGCGATGCAGGGACGATGGGCGTCCTCAGGAAAGAAAACAAGAGCATCTCCTTTTGAGCATACAAAACTGCAGCAGGCTCCGGCAACAGGGCTGGCGTAGAATTCCACATCCGGTTTATACGGTTCGCTGACGGTCAGCAAGGCTGGCTCCGCGGCTTCCATGATTTCCGTTCCCGACACGATCATCTGGATGTCGATATATTTCCTATGCGTCTCGAAACGGCATTTCTCGGCGGGTTTCGAGTCGTAGCGTTGCACGATCGCATACAGCGACGTGCCATCAATTTCCATTTTGCCTTCTGGCAGCTTTTCCCAGCCGCCGGCCTGGATCCAATCTATAGCCTTGTCAAGAAGGCTGCTCAAGCCTTTGTACCTGCCTATGTACTCTACGTTGGTCGCTATCATGATAGCTCCTTTTGCGCCTATTCATAGGCGCAGATCAAAATTTACCGTGCCAGCCAGCCGCCGTCCACGGCGACTATATAGCCGTTGATATAATCGCTTGCGTCCGAGGCCAGGAAAACTGCCGCTCCCTGAACATCTTCGGGCGTTCCCCAGCGGCCCGCCGGAATGCGATCCAGAATAGCCTCGCTGCGCTGGGCGTCGGCGCGCAATGGCGCAGTATTGTTTGTTGCCATGTAGCCCGGAGCTATGGCATTGGCATTGATGCCGTACTTGGCCCACTCGCAGGCCATGAGCCTTGTAAGGCCAGCCACGGCACTCTTGGAAGCTGTGTAGGAAGGGATCCGGATTCCCCCCTGGAAGGAGAGCATGGACGCGATGCTGATGATCTTTCCCCCGGATTTCTGGGCTATAAACTGCCGCGCCGCCGCCTGGCTGAAGAAAAATACGGTCTTGGCGTTGATGTTCATCACGTCGTCCCAATTTTTCTCTGAAAAATCGATGGCGTCCTCTCTGCGGATTATGCCTGCGTTGTTGACCAGAATGTCCAAACGCCCAAACCGTGCCAGGGTCTTTTCTACGATTCCCGGGATTGGGGCAATGGACATGAGATCCGCCACCACTTCCAGAAATTTGCCGCCCATCGCTTCTATAGTGCGTTTTGTGTCAGGGGAGGGTACATAATCCACACCCACGACCGCGGCCCCCGCCTCTGCCAGACCCTGGCTTATTCCCTGTCCCAGTCCGGTTGAACTCCCTGTAACGATGGCAACCTTGCCGTCCAGCCTGAATTTATCCAGTATCATCTAAGAACCTCCTGAATGGTGTATTCTTTTATTTAAGAGCGCTCATGGGAACATGGTCCATGTCCGTAAAGGTCTGATTCTCCCCCGCCATGCCCCAGATAAAGGTGTACGCTCCGGTTCCCACGCCTGAGTGAATGGACCAGGAGGGGCTGATAACCGCTTCTTCATTGCGCACCACCAGGTGCCTGGTTTCTTCGGGTTTGCCCAGGAAGTGGAACACCACCCGGTCTTCGGGCATATCGAAGTAAAGATACACTTCCATGCGCCGCTCATGGGTATGAACGGGCATGGTGTTCCATACCGAGCCTTGGGAGAAAATCGTCATGCCCATCACCAGCTGGCAAGTCTCCAGCACTGCGGGATGGATAAACTGGTTGATCACCCGCTTGTTGCTCTCGGCATCGCTGCCCATCTCCACGCGCTTGGCCTGGTCGAGGGTGACAAGCCTCGTAACGCAAGCCCGGTGAGCAGGCGCGCTGTTAAAATAGAACTTGGCCGGATTGGACGGATCTGCGCTCTCAAACGATACTTCCTTGGAACCCATGGAAATGTAGAACCCGTCCCTGGTTCCTACGGCGAATTTATTGCCGTCCACAGTGATCCATCCGGCTCCGCCGATATTGATGATACCCATTTCTCTGCGCTGAAAAAAATACTCCGTGCC
>JAEZSM010000189.1 GCA_023421875.1 Spirochaetota bacterium
CAGCGAAGATACCTGGATGAGAGCGCGACAAACACCCCTCAAGGAGGGAAAGGACTACCTACCAAAACATGTTGCAGTATATTGATACTACATCGAACACTAGTTCGTCATTCCGACTTGACCAACAATCTTGGTCACACTCTAAGGCGCTTTCCCACCTTGGTAAAGGCTGCCACTGCAGCGTCAATCTGAGATGGGTCGTGGGCGGCCGACAGTTGAACCCTGATTCGGGCCTTGCCCCTGGGCACCACGGGAAAGGAAAAACCGATCACGTAAACGCCCTCTTCCAGAAGCTCGTCGGCCATCCTGTGGGCGAGTTTTTCATCGTACAGCATCACTGGGCAGATGGGATGGACACCGGGACGTATATCGAAGCCCACATCGGTCATGGCTGCCCTGAAGCGCTGGGTATTGGCTTCCAGCCTATCCCTGAGCTCAGTGGAAGATCCGAGCATTTCCAGGACTTTGAGTGTGCCTCCGACAATGGAGGGAGCAAGGGTGTTGGAAAAGAGGTAGGGTCTGGCTTTCTGGCGAAGGTATTCCACGATTTCCTTTCTGGCGGCGATTACCCCGCCGGATCCGCCGCCCAGAGCCTTGCCGAAGGTTGTGGTGATGATATCTACCCTGCCGGCGACGTCGCAGTGCTCCCAGGTTCCCCGCCCATGGGCGCCCACAAAGCCTGTGGCATGGGAATCGTCGACCAAGACAAGGGCATCGTAACGCTCGGCCAGGTCGCAGATGATTTTAAGGTCGGCGATATCACCGTCCATCGAAAAAACGCCGTCGGTGGCTACCAGGCGCAGCCTCGCTCCAGCGGCTTCCTTGAGGCAGCGCTCAAGGCCCTTGGACTCGCGGCCTGTCTCGGGGTCTCGCTCCAGGCTGTCGCCCATGAGGCCGTGGGCGTAGACCCAGCGTTTAGCCTTGCAGAGCCTGACGCCGTCGATGAGCGAGGCATGGTTGAGACTGTCGGCGATGATTGCGCAGTCCTCGTCCAACAAGGGTTCGAAGACGGCGCCATTGGCATCGAAACACGAGGAGAAGAGAATGGAATCCTCCATGCCCAGAAACTCCGCAGCCTTTCTTTCCAATTCCTTATGGGGTGCCTGGGTTCCGCAGATAAATCGCACCGACGCCAGGCCGTAGCCCCAGGTTTCCATGGCCTGGACTGCAGCTTTTCGAACTTCGGGATTGTCGGCCAGCCCCAGGTAATTGTTCGCGCAGAAGTTGAGCACTTTCTTTCCGTCGGAAACGCGGATCAGGCTGCCCTGGGGACCCGCAAGCACCCGCTCGTCCTTGTAGAGCCCTTCTGATCTTATCGCCGCTAGTTTTTCGCTGAGCTCCGATTGCAGAGAACCATACATACCCACCTCCTTACCGCGTCCCGCTCAGGCACGCGGCCGGCCGCGGAAAAAGCCCAATACGCTGCCTGCAAGCCCTCCGGCGATATGAGCGAACTGGGAGATGTTGTCCTGCTTGGCAAGGGCATCCCAGATCTGGCCGCCCAGGTAGACGATCATCACGAGAATAAAGCTCAAAGGGATTTCACCTTTTTTGTAATTCGTTATAGAAGCCAATATTATCATCATGAATACGATGCCCGAAGCTCCCAGGAGCACCGTGCCGGGGAAGAGGAGGACATTCATGAGCCCCGTAATGGCCGCGGTGACCGCTATGCTGAGAAGGAGAAAGCCCGATCCGTAGGCGGCCTCGAGCAGAGGGCCGAGAAGGAGGATCATGGTAAAGTTGGCCATATAGTGCTGAACCGAAGCATGGCCGAATACGTAGGTGAAGAGTTTGATGTAGTCCAGGAAAACCTTCGGCCGGAAAGGAGCCGGTGTGGAAAACCACAGGGCGGTGAGTGAAGGCAGGATCGTAATAGAGAGAATCAAGACAAGCGCTGACGCGAACGCAAAGGTCAGGGTGACCGGAGCGTTATAGCGTATCTTCATGGGCAATCCTCCCCGCCGGGCAGTACCCGACGCTTCTGTTTTCCATTATATATCGAGTTCCAGAGAGACAGGACAATGATCGGAGCCTCTCACCTCAGCTTGAATATCGGCGTTGAGGAGGGCTGGAAGGAACTCCGGATCGATGCAGTGGTAGTCCAGCCTCCAGCCAATGTTGTTGGCCCGAGCCGAGGGTACGCGGTAGGTCCACCAGGTATACTTTCCAGGTTCGGGGCAGAGACGGCGGAAGCTGTCCACGTAGCCTGCGCCGGTAAAGCTGTCCATCCATGCCCTTTCCTCGGGCAGATAGCCGGGATTAGCCTCGTTCTGCTCGGGTCTTGCCAGGTCGATAGGCTTATGGGCGATATTGTAGTCCCCCGCAAGAACCAGATGTCTGCCCTTGGCGCGCAGGGAATCGCAGTATTCCACCATGGCGGCGCAGAAGCGCAGCTTGTAGTCCAACCTGGCTCCCTTGTCCTGGCTGTTGGGGAAGTAGGCGGAAATGAGCACAAAATCGTCAAAATCGGCTATCACCGTGCGCCCTTCGTCGTCGAACTCAGGCAGGCCCAGACTCTCTACCCGGCTGGCTTCCCTGCGGGCGAATATGGCGGTGCCGGAATAGCCTTTGCGCTTGGCGCTGGACCAATACGCCTTGTAGGGTTTACCGCTACCGTCCACTGGATTGAGCAGTTCGGCGGCGAGCTGGTCGGGATTGGCCTTTGTCTCCTGCAGGCAGACAAAATCGGGGTCCTGGGCCGAAAGCCAGTCTAAAAAGCCCTTGCCTGCGCAGGCCCGAAGGCCGTTGACGTTCCAGGAAAGCAGTGTCTTCATGCGTCGTCCTTGACTGATTAGGATCCGAGAATTGAATCGATTAGGCCTTTGAGCGCCGGATCGATCCCAGCGCTTCCTTCCGATTCCGAAACATCGATCTGGAATATTCCGTCCTTGAAAACGATAGGTCCATGCTCATCGGGAAGGGGAATTTCTTCATCCTCCGCCGAGAGCTCGCGTATGGCCCGACCGAGACTTTGCACTTTGGCCGGATCGGGAGCGCCGAGAAATGCACCGGCCTTGGATTCGCGGAAGGAGGAGGCCTTGTAGCGCCGGGCTCCCAGAAAAATTCGGGAACCCGCGCCGAGCTGTTCTACTCTCATTGTGGATAGTCAGAATAGCGCAAATTTGGGCTTGACGCCAGAGGCTTATCGGTGTCGCGCCACGGCTCGGGATGCTATACTCACGATGTGAAGCCCCGTACGCTGCTCAACGTGCTTATCGCACTCCTGTTTCTCTCAACCACGCCAGGCTTCAGCCAAAGCCTCAGGTCTTGGGAAAAAGCCGGACACCTGCGCACCCAGCGCTTCGATATTTTCTACGCCCCGTCCTTGGCCGCAGAGGCTCTACGCCTGGCAGGCTTCGCCGACGAAGTGCTCCGGCGGCAGGAGCAGCTTCTCGGTATAAAAGCATCGTGGAAACGCCTTCCAGTCCTGATCTCAGACCGGGAATACTATCTGAACGGATACTTTACTGCCTTTCCCTCCAACCGGATCTCGATTCAGCTCGCCAAGGCGAGGGTATCAAGCGAACTCTCCTCCCTGGCCGATGAGCTGAAGACGATCTTTGTCCATGAGCTGACCCATGCTGTCACCATGAATGTCCGTTCCCCCTTCTGGTCTGCCCTCAGTTGGCTCATGGGCGATTTTTTCGTACCTCCCGGATGGATAGTCCCCAAGATGTTCTCGGAAGGCACTGCCGTATGGATTGAGAGCATGAACTGGGATACCTCTGACCGCGGAAGCGGTGAAGGTAGCGAAAGCCTTTCTGGGGCGGCACGTTCTCCGGGGAGGCTCAATGACCCGGCCGCGCTGGCGCCTGTGTACAGAGACCTGGCCTTGGGCGCCTCCAGGGACCCCTGGGGGATCTCAGGACTGGAAGAATTCCCGGGTGCCGGCAGCCTTCCCTATCTATACGGCGCTCTCTTTGTGGAATACCTAGCCGATCGTTTCGGTCCGGACTTCATTGGAGCGCTTTGGAGAGAATCGGGCAAGGGCAGCATACTCCATGGCTTCGACGGTACGCTTTTATCCGAAGGCGTGCTTGAAACGATATGTGGTGAAACGCTGGTAGAACTCTGGCGTGATTTTCTCCTAAGTCTCGATAGCGTAGATCAAAAGATGGCCGACGAGGGCGTAAAAAGCAACGCCGAAGCACCGTTGGCCTCCCTGTTTCTGAGTGGAAGGATCGGTCTATACTGCGCCGCTGGCGGCCTTTTCTACTACCTCGACCTGGAACGATGGGGCGTCTACCGTCGCTCCATAGGAACAGAAGAACCGGCCGAGCGGCTCTTCCCCGCCGATCCCTATATCGAATCCTTAAGGCTTTCTCCCGAGGGGGATGCGCTTTTACTGGACTGGGTCCGGAGCGACGGCAGAGGCGAGCTGCAGCCATCCCTCTACCGTTTTGACCTAGGCCAAGGCCGCCTGGAACTCCTCGGACCGAGAGAGGAGCCATCCTATGCCGAGGCCGCGCAGAACCTACAGATGGATCGGGAAAAGCCCTTTTTACACCTGCCCCAGAGCGACGGACCTGAGGGGTTCAGCTATGGACTCGTCCGGCTCGGAGCCATGACCCTTCCTGCCAGAATCGACGGCAAAGGGACGGTAGAAATTTTAGAGAGCTCCGTGGAGTCGGTATCTTCACTGTCGCTGTATCGCGAAGGCGGTACTGAAGGATACAAAACCACGATCGCGATGGAGCTCCCCAGGCCGGGAAAACCACCCGGACTGGCGCTTCTTCTCGAAGACAGGGCGGCCTGGAGGCTGTGGCTTCAGGACACTGTCTTTCCCGGCGGGATCGAGGATCCTGCGCTCATCGATCCAGGCCGCCTGGTTTTCAAGTCCAGCGATGTGGAAGGCAGGCAGAGCCTAAGGCTATTAGATATGGACAGGGCTTTCATGGACAGCCACGGCCGAAGCGAGACGGTTTCCTGGATACCACTACAACGCTATCGCGAAAGAATGGGACTTGGGGCTGATGCCGAAAAAAGAACTGAGGAAAAAGAATCCCTCGCCTTCCAGACCGTACAAACGATGAAAAGCAGGCGTTTCCCTCTGGCGATGGAGACCAGCCGCTATCCCTACGCCGATTCCGACTCCCTGGGAATTATTGTCCAAGGAATGGACATCACCGAGCGCCTGACCTGGACGACATCGGCGGGCTGGCATTTCGGTGCTTCCATGCCCGAAGCTTCGCTTTCATTCAGCCTGAGTCCCGATACCAGACTGCTGGAGTTGAGCGCCCGGGACAGCTACAGTCCGGTTTCTCCGGGGGAGGGCTTCTATAGAGTCCTGGGTCTCGGATTCGATTACGAGTACTATCTCCGTCTTTTGCCCTTGCAGCGCCTGTTCCGGGCAGGCATTTCGGGCAGTGTCGCGGGCC
>JAEZSM010000247.1 GCA_023421875.1 Spirochaetota bacterium
GCCCACGGCAGCGCAGGCCGCCGGCTGGCCAGGCGTAGCGGCTGGTTCGAAGCAAGCCAGCTTATCGAAGCCTGTGCGCAGGTTTTACATGAAAACGAGACCGGGGAAGGGAAGAATTCATGAGGCGTTCAATCGCGGGCATTGTTGTCGAAAACGGGAAAGTACTCGTGGCCAAACGGAAGGAAGGCGGGGCGATAGGTCTCCGCTGGGAATTCCCCGGCGGCAAGGTGGAGTCGGGAGAGGAGGACGAGGACGCTCTGCGCAGGGAATTCGCAGAGGAATTCGGCGTCAAGGCCGAGCCGATTCATTGTATTGGCACAGCATCCTTCGTCACTCATTCGGGCGAGAGGCTTTTATCGGCATGGCTCGTGAAACTGCCCCAAGGCTGCCTTCTCGAACTCCGGGAACACAGCATGATAGCCTGGCTCCATCCAGGGGAACTCGGTGCCCTGGATCTAGCTGATAGCGACAGAGCCCTGCTGCCTCTTTTAAAGCTGAGTCCGGAGTCTAGGGTTTAGCTATCGTCTCCTACATCGAAGGGAAGGGAGGTCGGGGCGGTTTCTTCATCGGGATGGCTCGTGAGGAGCTCGACCTTTGCCTGGATCTTTTCCAGCTCTTTCTTGAGTGTCTTGGCCAGTTTTACCCCTTCTTCAAAGACTTTTACCGCTTCTTCCAGGGCTAGTTCGGGCTCGCGGATTTTTTCGGCCAAAGCTTCAAGCCGTTCCAGTCTTGATTCGAAATCTTTCATTGTTCCACCTCTTCAACTTCCACCCTGGCAGAGCCGGATGCGAAGATGACCTGCAGCGTTTCGGTTTTTTTCAGCTCCCCGGCACTGCGGACGACAGGTCCGGGGCCGTCAATGCGCGAAAAAGCCCTTCCCCTGGCTTGAGTTTTTTCCGCCCCTCCGAGATCCAGCTTCCGCGTAATCGAATAACCTCTATTGAGCACCGCCAGAGGGCTTGTTAGTTCCAGGGCGTTGTCCGCCAGCAGCCTGCGGTGCGACAGGTCTTTCAGCCTAGCACCGATGTCAAGGACAAGTGTCTCCCGGGCATCGTCCAGCCTTCGCGCTACGGGCAGAAAAAGGCGCATGAACCGAGCTTCCACATCCTTCAGGGCAAAGGAATCTAAGGCTGCCTCGGCTCGGTCCAATCGTGCCCGGATAGTCGATTCAATGGCCAACTCGAACCGCTCTATTTCGCTCAGCAAGGTTGCCCTGCTCTCGGCCACGAGTTCGGCCGCGGCGGAGGGGGTGGCCGCCCGCAGGTCCGCCGCGTAATCGCAGATCGCCCAGTCGATTTCGTGGCCCACGGCGCTGATCACCGGAATCTCGGACTCGGCCACAGCCCGCACGACGGCTTCGTCGGAAAAGGCCAAAAGATCTTCCAGAGATCCTCCACCGCGGCCGACAATGAGCACGTCCGCTATGGAAAGTCTGTTCGCCTGTCTGATCCTGGCTGCTATAAGCTCGGCGGCCCCTTCACCCTGAACGGGGCAGGGCAGAATGATCAGGTCCACCCCGGCGTTGCGCCGACCCAGCACATGGATGATGTCCCGGACCGCAGCGCCCGAAGGGCTGGTGATCAGCGCGACTTTAGAAGGGAAACGCGGGAGGGGCCTCTTCCTCTCATCGTCGAAAAGTCCCTCGGCCGCAAGCCTCCGCTTGCGCTCCTCCAGCATGGCAAGGATGTCCCCGGTTCCGGCAAGCCTGGCGTTTTGGGCTATGAGCTGGTACTGTCCCCTAGCCGCGTAGACCGAGACGCCGCCGGAGACGATCAACTTCATCCCGTCCCGCAGCTCGAAGCCGAGAAACGCGAGACGATACTTGAACATTACGGCCTGGATGAGGGCTTCTCTGTCCTTGAGCGAAAAGTAAAGATGCCCCGAGCTCGAGAGCTTGGCGTTGGACACCTCCCCCTGGACGGTGACGGAGGAATAAAATCCTTCCAGCGTTTCCTTTATGAGATTCGTCAGAGCGCTCACGCTTAGGGGCTGCGAAGACTGGGAGGAGGAGAGGATCTCAGCGGCCTCAGATTCCTCAGCTTCTGGAACATCCCACAGATAGGTTTTCTTCTTTTCCATTGCTTCCTCTTTTAGCCCAGTATAGCTCAAGTTCCCACCGTCTGTAGCCAGAGGCTGCCGACCGCAACGGAGGCCAAGGTAACCGGCAGTCCCAGCTTCAGGTAATCCATAAAACCGATCTTCACGCCCTCTTTTTCAGCCTGGCCCGCCACGATGAGGTTGGCCACCGATCCGAGGAGGGTAAGATTGCCGGCGAAGGTGCTGGCCATGGCGAGGCTGAGCCAGGCTGTGTCGGGAGTGTCGAATCCCGCCGCCAGGGGCGATATGAGCATGACCGCGGGGACATTTGAAACCAGGTTCGAAACAATTGTCACTGAACCTACAAAAGCGAGGCCGGGTCGCGTTAGCGATGGCTTCAAGCCGCGCATGAAGTCGACGAACACTGGAGTCTTGGCAACAGCGGCTGTGAGAATAAAAAGTCCCGAAAAAAAGAGCAGCAGTTCGAAGTCCACATGGCCGAACACCCGCTCAGGCCTGGTGCGCCGACTTACTAAAAGCAGGGTGGAAGCCGACAGGGCAGCCACGCTCGTCCGGAGCCCCGCCGCCAGCAGGACGAGGAGTAGGACGGCGGCTGCCAGGCTTTTAATCATAAGCCTGCGGTTCAGGGCTTCAGGGGCAGGTCCCGGAAGGACAAGCGCCGAGCGAGAATCCTGCGCCGAGATGGCTGCAACCCTGTGCGAAAACTCCCGCGGGAAGGCTAATAGACAGCCCAAGTAACAGAGACCCAGGGCGAAGAGGGAAGGCGGCCCGAGATAGAGGAGAAAATCGAAAAACCCCAACCCTGACTGAGCGGCGATAAGCATGTTTTGCGGATTGCCAATGGGGGTTGCACAGGAGCCTGCGTTGGCAGAAACGGCAAGGGCGATTAGGTAGGGCCGTCCATCCAGCCCTTTGCGTCTGGCGATTTCGATGACCAGAGGGGTGAGCATGAGACAAATGGTATCGTTCAAGAAAAGGGCTGATAGAAACCCTGACGAGAGAATAACCAGCGCGAGTAAGGATCTCGGCCTGGCAGCCAAGGACAGCAAGCGGCCGCCCGCGAGGCTAAAAAACCCGGAAATTTTCAGGTTGGCGACAATGAGCATCATGGCCAGCAGCAGTGCGAGGGTTTCGACATCCACTGCGGCGAAGGCTTCCACGTAGGAAATGCCCCCTAGAAGGATGAGCAGCAGGGCAGCCGAAAGGGCTATGCTGGCGCGGTTCATGGCCAGGCGGGGAAGCCGTCCTGCGGCAATGCCGATAAAAGCCAGCGCGATGACTGTGTAGACAGTAATGTGTGGTAGGCTCATCGGCGGCCAGTATAGCACAGAGGCGGCTCGACCATGAAGTGGAACGGGGCTTGCTACGGGCCGCAGAACTCCGATAGAACAGCATTGCCGTTTCGTGTATAGTTAGTTCATGCATCCCCACGAATTGCCAGTTTATCAGCAGAAAGACAAAATATTAGCCGCCCTTGCGGAAAACCAGGTTGTCGTCGTCGAGAGCCCCACGGGCTCTGGAAAGACCACGCAGCTGCCCATCATCCTCCACGAGGCCGGTTATGCCTCCAAGGGATTTATCGGCGTAACCCAGCCGCGGCGCATCGCCACGCTCTCGGTCAGCGATTTTATCGCCCGGCAGCTAGAAGTCAAGGTTGGCGGCGTTGTTGGCTATAAGATGCGATTCGAGGACAGGACTGGCGCCGACACGAAAATCAAGATCATGACCGACGGAATCCTTCTGCAGGAGATGAAACTTGATCCCTACATGTCCAAGTACCAGGTCATCATGGTGGATGAAGCCCACGAGCGGAGCCTGAATATCGATTTTATACTCGGCCTTTTAAAGCAGGTCCTGGAGACAAGGCCGGAGTTCAAGGTGATCGTCTCGTCGGCAACGATCAACGCCCAGATTTTTTCCGAATACTTCGGTGAATGTCCTATCGTCAAGATCGAAACCCAGACTTATCCCGTGACCTTAATCTACGATCCAGTGATCGATGCCCAGGAGCTGGAGCAGGCCAAGGATAAATCCAGGGAAGAGAGCAGGAACGGGAACAGGAAATCCGGGCGAAAGCCTGTGTCCAGCTCGCCGCTTCGCTACAGCGACGAAGCCTTGTACGACAAGATACTTTCCATAATCCAGCGGAGTCTCGCCTCCAGGGCGGAGGGCGAAGAAGGAGATATTCTGGTATTCCTGTCGGGAGAAAAAACAATAAAAGAATGCGCGCTGCGTCTCTACCAGAGCGCCATGGCCGAAGCCA
>JAEZSM010000208.1 GCA_023421875.1 Spirochaetota bacterium
CCCTCCTTATAAAGAAAACCACCCTGGGCAAGGCCATGAGGGCTGTATCCCAGGACAAGGACGCAGCCCGGCTCATGGGAATCGACATCGAAAAGGTAATCGCCTTCACCTTCCTTATAGGAGGCTCTTTCGCCGGCGCCGCGGGGCTTTTAGCCGGCATGACCTATCCCCGCATCGTGCCCTACATGGGCATACAGCCTGGCCTCAAGGCCTTTATCGCCGCAGTGCTGGGCGGCATAGGCAATATACCCGGCGCAGTGCTGGGCGCCTATATCATGGGCCTTGCCGAGACCTTCGCCTCGGCGTACAACTCCCTCATTGGCGAGGGTATCGCCTTCGCCATCCTCATCGTCGTTCTTCTGGTGAGGCCCCGTGGCCTCTTGGGCGAAAAATTCGCCGACAAGATATAGGAGGACGGGATGAAAAAACTCAATCTGCCTAAACTGCTCATCTTCGTCATCGTCTTCTATGCCGCCATACAGATTCTCTACAGCACCGAGGCGATGAACGGTTACATTCTCCACATCATCAACCAGTCCCTGATCTACGTCATATTGGCGGTGAGCCTTAATCTCATAAACGGCATCACCGGCCAGTTCTCCCTGGGCCACATGGGCTTCGCCGGCGTAGGCGCCTATGTTTCCGGCGCAATATCGACCCTGGTGTTCAAAATCAATCCTTCCAGCCCCAACGGCATGGCAATCTTCATTCTCGCGATTGTAGCCGGAGGTCTCGCCGCCGCGGTCGTGGGATTCCTCATCGGCTTTCCCTCGCTCCGCCTCAAGGGCGACTACCTGGCCATCGTCACCCTGGGCTTCGGTGAGATAATCCGTACCGTCTTCAACAATATCGACTACGTCGGCGGCCCCAGAGGGCTCTTGGGCATTCCCAAGTTCTCCAATTTTACGACTATCATCATCGCCGCCTTTGTTACCCTGGTGGTAATACGAAACCTCGTCGAATCATCCCACGGCCGGGCCATGCTAGCGGTGAGGGAAAACGAACTGGCCGCCGAGCTTGTCGGGGTCAACACGACCCGGTACAAGGTTATGGCCTTCGTGATCGGCGCCTTCTTCGCCGGCATCGCCGGCGGCCTCTTTGCCCACCTCTTGCAGATGGCCCACCCCACCCAGTTCGGCTTTATCAAGTCCGTGGAAGTGCTGATCATGGTCTACGCCGGCGGCGTTGGATCCCTCACCGGCTCGGCCATAGCGGCCTTCGCTCTCACCTTCCTTTCCGAGGGACTGCGCATCGGCATACGCGCCATAGCGGACGCCACGAACCTGCCCATCGGCGGGGAATGGCGCATGGTCGTTTACTCCCTCCTTCTCATCTTCATCATGCTGTTCAAGACCGAGGGCCTCATGGGCACCAAGGAAGCCAAGCTCATCAGGCTCAAGGAGGTCCAGTGATGTCGGCGCTGCTATCCATTAAGGGGATGTCCCACTTCTTCGGCGGCCTCAAGGCTGTTTCCAATTTCAGCTACGATGTGCCCGAGGGGGTCATCTACGGCCTCATCGGCCCCAACGGTTCCGGAAAAACCACCACCTTCAACCTGATCACCGGTATCTACAGTCCCACTGAGGGCAAGGTGTTCTTCAAGGACAAGGATATAACCGGCGCCAAGCCCTATAAGATTGTCCAATCGGGAATCGCCAGGACCTTCCAAAATCTGCGGATTTTTTCCAATCTCACGGCCTTGGACAACATAAAAATCGCCAAGCACTTCAACTCCAAGTCGGGGCTGGCCGCCTCGGTGCTCCGTCTGCCCTCATTCATGAACGAGGAAAAGGACATTAAAAAGCAGTCGCTGGAGCTTCTGGACCTGATGCATCTCTCCCATAGGGCCAAGGAGAGCGCCAAGAACCTTCCCTACGGAGAGTTGCGGCGCCTGGAAATAGCCCGCGCCCTGGCCACCAAGCCCCAGCTCCTTTTGCTTGACGAGCCTGCGGCGGGCATGAACCCCAGGGAAGTCGACGAGCTTATGGGCCTCATTACCCACATACGAAAGGAATTCAAGGTGACCGTCTTTCTTATAGAACACCACATGCAGGTAGTCATGGGTATCTGCGAATACATCAAGGTAATCGACTTTGGCGAGACAATCGCCGAGGGCATTCCCGAAGCGGTGGCCAAGGAACCCAGGGTCCTGGAAGCCTACCTTGGAAAGCGGGGCGCTTGATGCTAGTCGTAAAAAATCTCAAGGTGAATTACGGCAAGATTGAAGCCATAAAAGACGTGTCCTTCGAGGTGCCCGACGGCAAGATCGTCACGCTGATCGGGGCAAACGGCGCGGGCAAGACTACTACCCTGCGCGCCCTCTCGGGTCTGGAAAAAACCTCCGGCGGCAGCATTATCCAGGACGGGGTGGACATTACCAACCGGGAAGCCCACAAGATGGTCCCATTGGGAATCAGTCACGTGCCCGAGGGCCGCAAGATATTTCCCACCCTCACGGTGCGGGAGAATCTGGAACTGGCCGGCTGGACGATCAAGGACAAGAAGCTGGTTAAGGAACGCATAGAAGAAGTGTTCAGTCTCTTTCCCCGAATCAAGGAAAGGGCTGCACAGCTGGGCGGAACTCTCTCCGGCGGCGAGCAGCAGATGCTGGCCGTGGGCAGGGGCATTGTAACCGGCGGCAAGATTCTTTTGCTGGACGAGCCCTCCATGGGCTTAGCCCCCGTGCTGGTGGACGAGATCTTCTCCCAGATTCTGGCCATCAATAAGAAGGGCACCACGATACTCCTGGTGGAGCAGAACGCTGCCGAAGCCCTGGACATAGCCGACTTTGCCTACGTGCTGGAGGTGGGCTACACGACAATCCATGGCCCGGCCAAGGAAATCGCCGCCGACCCCCGGGTGCGCGAGGCGTATTTGGGCGTTTGATCCGAACAAGGACAGGATAACAGGACTGTCAGGATCGACAAGAATTAACTGGTGACAGAGCCTCGAATTTTAGCTTTCCGTTGAACGCTGCCGATTGAAACATGTTGAAAAAAGCCATTATGTCTTATTATTTAAGACATAATGGCTTATACACGACAGTTTTCATTTCTGCCCCCCTATGAATAGTATGCCTACTGGTTTTTTATCATCTTTTTTCCTCTGCTTCTTTCTTGGGAATGCACAACCTGCACCTGTTATATAACAGCCAGCGGCACGCTGACCTGGGGCGACGGCGACGCGTCTATCCAGACTATTATTGTCACCATCGCCGATGACTCGAGTCTGGAGCCCAACGAGACATTCACCATCACGTTATCCAATCCTCAGCAGGGCGCCGTGCTAGGAGAGCCGAGCAGCATTGAGGTCACGATCTTAAATAATGACACAGGTTGAAAGACGTGAGGTCTACCGTCCATTAGGACTTAAGTGCCCGGGGCAGTGCTGGACGCAGAAAGAAAGCTTGCCGGTCTACTTTTACTTGAGCCCAGGACAGATCGTTTTTCCCAGCCTGAGCAATTTAAGTATCCCCCAACCGATCAAGCCGGACAGCGCAAATAGAATCGCGATCCAGTATACAACGCCCATGCCCCCCTGCCCTATCCTGAACCAACCCAGCTTCTGGTAATCCAGGAAGAAATACGGTACAAGATTGCCGGAAAAGCGCGGTCCTGTAGATGCGAGAACAAGAACGAACATGAGATATAAGGCTGGCATTATCGCGGCCAGGAGCCAGGTTCTTTTTTTTACGATCATTTTTCTGTCGAAAATCCAAAAATCCACCAACGCGATAAATGCTGTGATATTGTGGAGAAATAGATTTGAAGGCGAAAGCAAATAGCTTTTGGGCATCAGCGGAGCCAGCAGCAGTGAAAAAACTACGAAAGTTATCGTAATGGAAGCGGTGAACATAAACTTGATGGCGTACAACGTCTGAGAAAGATCTCGCCTGCCCTTGCCAGCCAGGTCAAGAATTAAAAACAGCAGCGCGATGAGCGCTATCCAAATATTGCTCTGGATGGTGAAGTACAAAAACAGGCTGCCCGATTCCATCCAACCCTTCGGCCCAGAGCCTAGCTGGAGCGCTATTCCGGCCCAGGCCGAAAGCACGATGCCTGATTTTATTGCCAAACCTGCAGTATACATTTTCATTTAGAAAACTCGTTGGTCCAGAGCTGGTCAAGAAATTCCCGCCAGGGCAGTATTTCGATGCCGTCGAGCTTCCGGGGGCGCTCATCTCTGCTTACTATAATGAAGCGTTTGAATATGCCATCGTCCCGTAGCGCCCGTAGGCCCGAAAGGTGCCTCTCCTGGGCGAACGTCGTCGACTCAACCTCTATCGCTACTGTATTGCCTATAAGAAAATCGACTTCGTAGCCTGAAAGCGAGCGCCAATAGCTAAGACGCTCCTCTGGCTTCCGGTAATCTATCCAAGCATTAAGCTCCATGAAGATATACTGTTCGAAAAATTCCCCGAAGTCGGCGCTTTCGGGCCGAATGGATGAGAGCCTTCGCAACGTTCGGACTATCCCCGTATCGAAGAAATAAAACTTCGCGGTCTGTACTGATTTTCGTTTTACTGTTGATGTATATGACGGGAGTTCATAGCCCAGCATTGTATCGATGAGTATCTGGAACCAAAGACGGACCGTTTGCCGCGGAACCTGAGCGTCGTTCGCGACGTTCGTGTAGTTGATCATCTTCGCGTTGAGCGTCGCCGCGGTTTGCAGAAAACGGGCAAATGCGGGGAGGTTCCGCGCCTGACCTTCCGTCGCGATCTCCTCAGAAAGGTAGGCATCCACGTACGACAGCAGGTCCTCATCCGGGGCCTGTGACAGGTAATGAGGAGGCAACAAGCCCCGCGTCATGACTCTGTCGAGCAGATCCTCGTCTCTCGACACTTCGGGGTAGACGAAGGGGCGAAGATATTTCGTCCGCGCCCTTCCGCCCAGCAGATTCGTCCCGGCGCGCTTCAATTTTCGCGCGCTCGAGGCCGAAAGAAGAAATCGTATTCCCCGCTCTTCGATCAGGAGCTGCACTTCGTCGAGAAGTTCCGGACACTTCTGAATCTCATCGATGGACACGACGCAATCCCGTAGTTGTCTCGCCTCAATCTCCTGTCGCATGAGCGTCGGATCGGCCAAAAGCCGCAAGCGCAGGCCAGCATCTAAAAGATTGTAACTAGCCGCGGTCAGTGAGCTCAGTTGTTCGCGGACATAGGACGACTTTCCCGTCTGGCGAGGGCCGAAGAGGAATGCCGATCTTTGGGCGAGTATCGAACTCAGGTCCAAAGCCCTCTGCCGATAGACCTTGCCCATCTCAGCCTCCATTTTTGTGGAGATAAAATTCGCCAACATAGTTGGCGTTTATCATGATAAACGCCAACTGTGTTGGCGGTCAAGGAATTTCTTTATATTACCATTACTTTAGTCTTACTTTAATACTAGCGTGCCTTGTATACCGTGCGGCCCACAGCCCAATTATGCTTGGGTCCTTTAGACGGCTCCCTTGTCTCGTCGCCCGTCGCGGGTACGCTATCCGCCAGGCTCAAGGCCTTCCCCGGGCAGTGCTGGACACAGGCGGGAAGCCTGCCGGATTTTTGGCGGGTAGCACAGAGATCGCATAGACCGGGTTTGCTCGAGTCAGGCAGGACGATGAGGGCACCATAGGGACAGGAATCCTCGCAGGCCCCGCAACCTATGCAGGCCTCTGGATTGGCGTACACAATACCATCAGTGCCCTTCAGAAGGGCTCCAGAGGGACAGGCTGCAACACAGGCCGGATCGTCGCAGTGCTGGCAAAGTATGGGAACATAACTCTTACCTTGGAGCGATCCTGGGATCGGGCCGCTGCCGCGGACTTCCTCTACACGAATAAAGGAAAGACCGGGGCTAAGCTCATGTTCTAAGGTACAGGCCACCTCGCAGGTGCGGCAGCCCCAGCACCGATCCAGGTCTACGATAATGGACTTAAGCGCTCTATCGCTCATCGCTCACCTTCCTCACTCCGCAGCGAAGTCCCCGCATCGGTACGGTGCCGATGCCCTGGGCGAAAGTTTCCCAGCCTAAGGCATGGTTGATGTTGCCCTTCCCT
>JAEZSM010000219.1 GCA_023421875.1 Spirochaetota bacterium
CCGGCTATATCGAGCAGCCTGGGCGCCAGGACAAGATGCCCGGCATCCAAAAAGAGGCCTATTTCTCCGCCCGACGGCAGGGTGATGACATAGCGGAAAAGAAAGGCTATCAACACCGCTACCAGCGCGCCGATAATTGAGAATATCAAGGCGAGGAGTACACTCTCGAACACGAAAAGCGATGTCACGCCTCCCGATTCTACACCTATGGCGCGCAACGTTCCTATTTCGCGCAACCTCTCGGAAATACTCATTTTGAGGTTAATAAAGATGGAAACCGCAATGACGAAGAGCATGATGGCGGCAATGAGCGCGCCCACAGCGTTGACCGCCGCCAGCACGGTGGCCACGATTCCCAGCGCCTCGTCGATAGTGGTCAGCTTGAGCATGACCCGGTCGCGTCCCTCTTCGTCCACCTCGTATTTCGTGCTGGCCGCCGACACGGCGGCTATTGCCTCGCTGTTGTCTTTGGGCGCCGAGGTCTCGAAGCCCTCGGCCTGTAGCACCGCCGCAAGCGTATCACGCTTTTGGGCAATGCCGTCGGCGGAAGACAGATACACATACAGACTGGTCGAACCGTCCTCATCCGCCAGGTCCAGGTTACGCAAAAAGTCAAAGTGGGTAAACATCAGGCTCTGGGCAAAGTAGTTTTCGGTTACATAAATGCCGCGCACTTTCAGGATGCCCGTATTGAAGGCGCCAAAACGGGTTCTTGAAGAAATGACCACCTCGTCGCCCGTCTGGAAACCGAAATATTCCGCCGTATCCTTAGGTACAGCCACGCCGTTGGGATCGGCAACGTAATCCGCCCAGCCGCCGGAAATAAACGTAAGCTGGGATTCAAACATGTCATCCACATCCGTATCGATGCCCGCAAAGGAAAGGCGCTTGGATAGGCCGCCGAAATATAGCGCTGATTGGACCTGGTACCTGGGCAATACCTTGGCGTCCTCGCCGAGGCTGCTTTTCACCGCTTCGACGATTTCCGGCGTCCGCTTAAGACCCGCATACACTCGGCCGTCTAACGCGTAGCGTCCGGTGATGGTGATATGCCCCGCCGATGCCCTAGTGAGGCTGTTGAAAATATTGACCTTAGCCCCCTGGGAAAAAGAAAAGAGCAGCACCAGGATAAGCGTCACAATCGCGTAATTGACGCCTAGGGTAAAACTTCTTTTTTTCTGCCTAAAAATATTTTTAAGGGCGATGCCCACAAAGTGTTCCATGCTCCACTCTCCTATTTATCGCTCATGGCTTTGAGCGGCGTAATCGATGTCGCCACCTTGACCGGATACAGCGTCGCCAGCACTGACACGACTACTACAACTACAAGAGCCTGAACAAAGGGCATAAAGCGAATCTGCAGCGGCAACCTCCCGCCGCCCACTAAAAACTGGGATACCGTGTCGGGCAGGGGAATGCCGTTTTTCGACAAGGCCAGCATGATACCTAGTGATATCAGCATAGCGACGAGGGAGGCGGCGATGTTGAGAATAAGGGTTTCCGTGAGGAACAAGCCCCTTATAAAGGATTTATCCGTTCCAAGGGCGCGCATCGTTCCTATCTCCGCCGTCCGCTCCACCACGTTGATAATGAGAGTATTGGTGAAAATCAGCGTCACCACCAGAAAGATCAAGGCGGTGGCCAGCACGATAAAGGCCTGCAGGGCCGAAGAAATCGTCGCGTAGAATCCCGAAGCTTCCTTCCATGTAGCAACCTTGATGCCCAGACTACCGCCCTTTTCCCGCAACTCTGCCACCACCCTATCCAGGGCTTCGTGATCGGTCAACTTCACCGCAATCATGGTATAACCCGACACGGCTTCGGATTTGAGGGTGGATACGTCCAGCTTGCCGAAATCCTCGTCCAGGGCTAGCTCGAAGAGGGCGTCCTCGGAAATCAGCGCCGCCTCGAGCCCGGCGTTAAAACTGTCGGGCAGGGATTCGACGCCGGTGAAGTTATAGAGCTGGGAGTAGGTCGCCGCGTCGATAAAATTGATATAGTCGAAGACGTTTTTGTAATGTTCAGGCTCGAAAACTCCCACCAGACGGGCCGCTACGGTGTTGACGCCGCCCTCGGTGACCCCCAGTACCGTAACCGGCTCTCCGGTCACCAAGGAGACACCGTAATTCTTTATGTACTGCTCGTGCTGATAACGGCTAATGACCACGCCGGCAGTCTCCGCGGGGGTCTTTTCAGCCAATCCGACGCCGAAAAAACTGCCTTCTTCCATGGAGGCGTTGGTAAAGATTTCCCTGTAGGGCTCGGGCTCCACTGCGTAGAAGATAAAAGGAAGATCAATCTTCTTGCCTTCCCGCTCCACCTGGATGATCGCGTAATTCTGAGAATAGGGCACGTATGCCTGGACTTCCGGCATGGAATCCAGCAGCTCGCCCACTTTTTGCAGATTCTGCACCGGAGGCAATGGAGTCTGGAAGGCGAAGGGCGATGGAAGCTCCTTCGATTTGTCCGAATATATGATCAGGTCGCCGGTAAAATTATCGATGATCGAAGCCCGGGAGGTTTCGCTGGTGGAAGCAGTAAAGGTAGTGCCGAACACGATGAGGAAGGTACCAAAGCCTACCAGCACGCCGATAAGGATTGCCCTTCCCTTTCTGCGCATCAGCGTCCTTAGGGCGATTTTTAAGGTCAGCATGGCTAAGCTCCTATCTCCATCGCCTCGGCGTTCACAATGCGACCGTCCAACACCCGCACGATCCTGCGTGCCTGCTTCATGATATGAGCATCGTGGGTGGAGAAAATAAAGGTAGTCTTCTCAACCTCGTTGATCGTGCGCATGAGCTCGACAATCTTGATGCCGGTGGCGGAGTCCAGGTTGGCTGTGGGCTCGTCGGCGAGAATGATAAGGGGATTAGTCACCAGTGCCCGGGCTATGGCCACCCGCTGACGCTGCCCGCCGGAGAGTTCGTTGGGCTTGTTCTTGAGCCTGTCGCTCAGCCCGACCTCCTCCACAAATTTCATCACAATCGATTCTCTGTCCTTCTTGGAGAGCCCGCGGTTCAACAACAGGGGAAATTCGATATTCTCGTAGACGTTGAGCACTGGAATCAGATTGAAGGACTGGAAAATAAAGCCTATCTTGGTCCTGCGGTACCGGGTGAGCTCCTTGTCTTTCAGGGTGTCTATTTCGGTTCCATCGATGAGGACCTTGCCTTCCGATGGTAGATCGATGCAGCCGAACATGTTCAGCATGGTGCTCTTCCCCGAGCCCGAGGGGCCAGCGATAGCTAAAAACTCGCCCTTTTCGATGGTGAGCGATACGCCCCGCAGGGCATCTACCCTGGTCTGGCCCAGCATGTAATACTTTTTCACATCTTTTAGTTCGACGACACTCATGATTCCTCCGCCTACAGTTACTTTTTATCGCCCCGGTACTCTAAACCCCGGAGCAGTATATCGATTATTTCCTTAGCCATATCCAAGCGAGAACCGCGCACGGCAAAGTCCGGCACCGAATGGAGGCTCTCGATCATGCCGACAACAGCGCCGCTTACCAGGCCAGGGTTGGCGCAAT
>JAEZSM010000012.1 GCA_023421875.1 Spirochaetota bacterium
GTGCCGTAGTTGAAGCGCACATAACCGCTTCCCCCCGGACCGAACATGAGGCCGTCGTTCAGCGCCAGTCTCCCAACTGTCGTGAGCCTTCGAACGAGTTCTTCCTGGCTCAAGTCCGTACCCCGGCAATCCAGCCAGAGAAGGTAGGAGGCATCGGGCATAGAAGCCTTCACCCCCGGCAGCCGCGCATCGATAAACTCCAGCATCCGCGTGGCGTTCGCGCTTAAATATCGCATCAGCTCGTCCAGCCAGGTATCGCCTTTTTCGAATACGACCTTAGTCGCCAAAAGCCCGAACAGGTCGATGTCGATATGGTAGCTATCGATTTTTCTGCGCACCTTCTGACGCATGCCATCGTCGGCGATGATGAGAAAGGAGGATTTAAGGCCGGCGCAGTTGAAGGTCTTGCTCGGTGCTGAAGCTATGATAGATATTTTCCGCGCTTCCTCGGACAGGGACAAAAGCGGATGGTGGGTCTGGCCGGGCATGGCTAGGTCCCCATGGATTTCATCGGACAAAAGGATTACCCCATGCCGGCCGCAGAGCGCGACCAGCTCTAGCAACTCCTGGCGGCTCCATATCCTGCCCGAGGGATTGTGGGGGCTGCAGAGGGCATAGAACTGGGCTCCCTGCTTCATTTTATCTTCCAAATCTGCAAAGTCCAGGTAGTAGCGGCCCTCTGATACCTTGAGAGAAGACTGCAGCACCCGATAGCGGCCATCTTCATCAAACCTGTGAAACGGCGGGTATACCGGTGTGTTGATGATGATTCGGTCCCCAGGCTTGCCGAGGGCAGCCAGCGCCATGTGGATGCCCGTCAGCACCCCTGGCACGTTGACAATCTCCTCAGGTAGAACTGCCATACCATGTCTTCGCCCGTACCAGCCTGTGATGCTCTTGTAATATCCAGCGCCGGCGAAGGTGTAGCCATAGGTAGCTCCCACCGTCCGCTGCCGCAGCGCTTCGTCTAGTTCGGGCAGGCACTTGAAATCCATATCCGCGACCCAGAACGGCATCAGGTCTGGATCACCGTATTCCCTGGCCAGTCCATCCCACTTATAGGAATCGGTTCCTTTTCTGTTTAACAGGGTATCAAAATCATACATAGCGGCTCCTTTGCATTAACGGAAGATTGGACAGGAGAACATGAACAACAGGATTATCCAGGAAAATCAAGTGATCATAGGATGGAAGTTTAGTTCTTTTTATATGGGTTTTCACATCAGTCCTGACTATTATGGTTTTCGGTCTTTTCAATTCTTAATACGCAAAGCCCATAAGCCATAGGGGAATCGCTTTGCCGGCAGGATAGTCCGTATCGTCGCGGATGACGAAATCGGATTGCTTGTTTTTCTTCGACTGCCCGCCGACTTCGATGCTCAACTTCTTCATCTTTCCGGGACCTACCATCTTTGATATGACAAAATCGCCTTCCATCTCATTTCTCGAAGCCTCTATCTTCCAACCGGCGCCAGAGCAGAGCGCTGCAACCAGTGCTTCCCGCGCAGTACCCATATTCCCGTTCAGCGCCGAGTACAGGGCAGGATCAGCAAAAAACAATTTTTCTCCAACCGATTTTGCTTTTGTATCGTCTTCTATACGAACAATACGAAGCACCCCTACGGATTCCATGACATCGAGAAGCTGATAGAGCTTATCGCTTCCAATACTCCAATCGGCACAGAGCGACCTTACCTGGAGGCGTGGAATACTGGCATTTCCCAGTGTGCCGACAATCGCTTTCATCAAGCGGAGGTTGCCATCGGTAATCCCCGGGAGAAAAAATGGCACATCCGAATACAGGGTCTTGTCTAACACGGCAAGGAGGCGGTCATGAAAACCCCCTTCACTATAGAATGGTCTGGTACCGATGCGGCGGTATACACGGAAAGCATCGAGCAGGGACGAAGTCGGTGCGACAGGGAGAGCGCTTGATGACTCGAAGGGATTCAGTACTGGAAAGCTTTTCCTAGTTTCAAGTGAAAGAAACTCCCTGAACGAAAGGAAAGGCATCTGGATCGGTAAGTAACGTCGAGATAGATCCCCTGCCCCGCTCCTCAAGACGAGGGACGAAGAGTCGCTTATCCAAATCGAATGCGAAGGGAAATCATCGTATAAAGCCTTCACATGCAGACTCCAGTCTTTCGCGAAATGAACTTCATCGATGATGACCCCCTCATAGCCGACGAGGAAAATATCTTTGACAAGATCATAAAGACTGAATCCGGCTATGGTTGGATTGTCCGCAGAAAGATAGAGTATCCGTTTTTTATTGATGCGGTGAAGCAAAAATGTGGTTTTACCGACACCCCTGGGACCGCTGAGCACTACAGCGCGCGGAAGCGGCGGTTGCTCAGTGGAAAAAGGTCGTATCGCTGCGGGCATAGCCGCTAAATGGCGCTGCATAGCCGCTTCGAGATCAAGTATGTGCTTCTTGTCCATGCCGTAGTATAAATGGTCTTCGTACCTATTGCAAGAACACTTTTCTCATATTGTACCTGTCGCAGGCACGTCGAGGGATAATCAGATGCTCAGGAAATTCTTCCCAAATTAGTTCTACTACTCACTCGAACTGGAGCTATGCAATCCAGCATAAAAAAAGGCAGGCACCATCATAAGGTGCCTGCCTTCGTTCATCCGAAACAAGAGTTTTTTACTTTAAAAACAGCGGCCGCTCCTCGTAGTGGGTGTGCAACAGCTGGTGTGCCTTGTGACTGCCCGGGGCCTCCAGGAATTCCTCGTACACCTTTTTGATATAGGGGTTCTGGTGGGAGCAGCGGTACTCCTTGCCCTCGTCATGGTCGTAGATAGCCCGCATACGCTTGGTGCGGATCTCGTCGGTGGCGCCATAGGGCTGGCCGCCGCCGCCGATGCAGCCACCGCGGCAGGCCATGACCTCGATAAAGTGCCAGGGGGTATCCTGGCCCGCATCTCTGGCGGTCCTCACCTGGTCCAGCACCTCCTGGATATTGCCCATCTGGTGGGCGACGGCCACGCGGATCTCGTGCCCGCCTATATGGACGCTGGCTTCCTTTATTCCCTGGAGACCGCGCACTGCGGTAAATTCAACAAACTTGAGATCCTCGCCGGTGACCAAGGCATAGGCCGTCCGAAGCGCGGCTTCCATTACGCCGCCGGTAGCGCCGAAGATGGCGCCCGCGCCGGTATAGGGGCCTAAGGGGCTATCAGGTTCGGATTCGGGCAGGTTTAACAGATCGATGCCCGCCTGCTTGATCATCCTTGCCAATTCCCTGGTGGTTATGGAGATATCCACATCCTGATAGCCCGAAGAATACATAGTCTGGTCGCGGTGGGTCTCGAACTTTTTAGCCGTGCAGGGCATGACCGACACGGAGAAGATCTTGGCCGGATCCACGGAAGCCTTGCCAGCCCAGTAGGTCTTGATCATGGCGCCCATCATCTGCTGGGGGCTCTTGGCGGTGGAGAAGTTGGGAACCATGTCTGGATAGTACTTCTCCATGTAGTCTACCCAGGCCGGGCAGCAGGATGTGATGAGCGGCAAGGACTTCTGCTTGGTAGCTATGTCCAGGCCCGAAGCGAAGGCTGCGGTGAGCCGTTTCACAAACTCCGTGCCCTCTTCCATGATGGTGAGGTCGGCGGAGAAGTTGGTGTCGAAAATCGCGTCGAAGCCCATGCGCCGCAGGGCTGTGTAGATTTTTTTGGTA
>JAEZSM010000033.1 GCA_023421875.1 Spirochaetota bacterium
GGGTTGAGATAATTTCAGGACAGGGCGCAACGCGGGAAAAGAGATAAAACCTTGTCGGCGGTCCAGCCTACAGTGCAAAAGCCAATAGACTGTTATGCTTTGTTATACTTCCCCTTCTCAGGCAAAGGGACTGCTTTCATTCATGAAGGAATATCCGAAAACTCGTCCTTGCTGAAAACCTCCGAAAAGCTATCCAAGAGCAGGGTTTTGACGCTCTCGATATTACCCTGGATGGAAAGCCCCGAAGCCAGCCTGTGCCCTCCGCCGCCAAACCGCTTGGCGATGGCGGAAACGTCAATTCTTTCCTTGGATCTAAAACCCACCGTGCACTGATCCTCGGCTTCCTGCTTGATGACAAAGCAGGCTTCGCAGCCAGCGACGCTCATCATGAGTTGGTATAGGAGGTCAGAATCCCTGGATGCCATGCCGTAGCGCTGTTGGTCTTCCAGCGAAAGGAAGGATATGAGGAGCCTGCCATCAAAATGTGGCTCTATGCGAAGAAGAATCTCGCCCAGGAGCTTG
Source organism: Spirochaetota bacterium (assembly GCA_023421875.1). Taxonomy (GTDB): domain Bacteria; phylum Spirochaetota; class Spirochaetia; order Treponematales; family Rectinemataceae; genus UBA2256. The sequence goes on from JAEZSM010000033.1 coordinate 523, forward strand.
CGGGAAAAGAGGGTTTTTCCGCCGTTGATAGCGTTGTAGATCTTTTTGGGCGACGCTCCGGCACGGACCATTCTGGCGGCGATTTCAAAAGTGGAATCGCCCTTTTCGTCCAGATGCCTGAAAAAGCCAGTATCCGTGGCCAGGCCGAAAAAGAGGAGTTCGGCCTCCTCCTTACTGGGCTTGTGCCCCATTGCCTCCATCAGCAAGAAGACCATGGCGGTGACTGCCGACGCAGAGGAATCCAAGTAATCGGACTCTCCTGGCGTCTCCTCCGATGCGTGATGATCGATAAAAGCCACGGGTACCTTGGGCATGGTCTCGCCCACCGAGCCGATCCGCGACATGGATGAACAATCCAGCACCAAGGCGGCTGCCCGTTCATAATCGCGCTCAGGTGGTGCTTTGTCCTTGAATTTATACTCGTACTGCAGGATTTCTGAACGGGTGAAGGGGCCTGAAGAAAGCAGGTGGACTCGCTTGCCGATGGATTTGAGAAAAGATGCCAGGGCTAGTTGGGAGCCGATGCAGTCCCCGTCCGGTTCGCGGTGGCCAAGAACATAGAAGCAGTCATGATTTTCGATAAACCAGACGATCCCCCGGGGGACTTTTCGCATTTAAAAGTATCCTTTCCGCAACAGGGAGGGAGAGTCTCCGGATCCATGTCGGCGCACGGGTCAATCCTATAGTATCCAGAAGTGACTGGTCAAGTTTTAAAGTTCCTCGAAGCTTGTTGTGGAGAAAAGAGCAGATATGGGATACTATCGCTAAAAGGAAACGACAACCGTGAAAACCCCTGACCTGGACAGCCTGAGGCAACGGATAGCAGAGATTGCCGGCATTCTTCTTCCACTATGGCCCGATGAAAAACCGCTCATTCATTCATCCAGCTGCTTCGAGTTGCTCTGCGCGGTAATTTTGAGCGCCCAGTGCACCGACGAGCAGGTGAATGCCGTGACCCCCGCCCTCTTCGAAGCCTATCCAGATTCCAGGGCCATGGCCGGCGCCGACGTTGAGGATGTGGAGCGACGTATCCGATCAGTCGGGTTTTATCACACAAAGGCCAGGCACTTAGTGCTTAGCGCGGGTAAAATTATGGCTGAATACGGCGGAGAAGTTCCCTCGAGCATGGAAGCTCTGCTTTCTCTTCCCGGCGTAGGCCGTAAAACCGCAAATCTGGTCATTTCCAGCTGTTTTGGGGTTCCGGGTATTATTGTGGACACCCATGTCTCTAGGCTTGTTTACAGGCTTGGGCTACATGAAAACAGGGACCCGGAGGCTATTGAAAAAAAAATCAGGGAGAATCTGGAAGAATCCCTCCATACGGCCTTCTCCCATGCCCTGAACCGGCAGGGCAAATATCTCTGCAGAGCCAGGAATCCGGCCTGTCTGGAAAATTCTTCATCCTGTCCGCTGGAAAAACTCTGCCCGCGCCGGGGTTTGTAGAAACAGGGCTAATCCCGGGTTTCGCTAAAAAATTCTGTCCGCTTGAATTGCATTCTAAGATTCGCCGCGTCCATACGATATGGAAGAACCATTAGGCAGCATGCTCGTTGACGACCCGGTCGCTGTACTGGCAAAAGAACGTTTCGGCATTGAGTACCTTTTTCCGCTCCAGCGCATGGCAGTGGCCGGCGTCTTGGACGGCATCGAGCGGGAAGAGCCTGTCCGTCAGATGATTCTTTTCCCCACAGGTTTCGGCAAGAGTCTCTGTTTCCAGCTTCCTGCCTTGCTCGCGCCTGGTCCCAGCCTTGTGGTCTATCCGCTTTTAGCCCTCATGAACGACCAGCGGCGGAGTTTGGAAAAAAGGGGCATCCCCTGCGTGGTTTTCAGGGGTGGGATGGAGGAGGGGGAGCGAAAGAAAGGTATAGCGGCGTTGCGGGATGGAAGCGTAAAAATCGGCATCACCAATCCAGAATGTCTCAGCTCACCTGGCCTGGCCACACTCGTGGACAGTCTAGATGTTTTTCACCTGGCTATCGATGAAGCCCATTGTGTAAGCGAATGGGGGGAGAGCTTCAGGCCTGCGTATCTCAGGTTGGGGGACTGTATCCAAAGAATACAACCCAAGGTGGTGAGCGCATTTACCGCCACCGCAAGTCCCCAGGTCGGCGAGGCTATCGCCCGCTACCTTTTCGGCGACAGCGGGTACTCGCTCATCACGGCGGACATGGACAAGCCGAACATCTACTACGCGGTGGAACTGAGCGTCTCGCCCCGGCACAGTTTGATCAAACTCATCCGTAGGCTGCCCAGGCCTCTCATCGTCTTCGACCAGTCCAGGCCGGGGGTAAGACTTTTATGCGAATTTTTGCACAGCCGGGGTATCGGTGAAGCGAAATTCTACCACGCAGGCCTGTCCAGGGAAGAAAAAGAGGCTGTAGAAGCGTGGTTCATGAAAAGCGAGGACGGAATTCTTGTCAGCACCTGTGCCTACGGAATGGGGGTGGATAAAAAAAACATCCGTTCGGTGGTTCACTATTCGGCGCCCCCTTCCGTGGAGGCGTACATCCAGGAATCGGGGCGGGCTGGAAGAGACGGTGAGAAGGCTCAGGCTGTGCTTATAAAAGATATATGGAAGGAAGATCCTGTTTCCCGAGCGCTTGGTTTGGCGGCGAGAAAGCCGGAAGAAGTCCAAGGAAACCTTCACGACACTAGGGCTGATTTCACTCCTGGGGAAAAGGCAGGGTCGGAAACTCTGTCGGCGGACAAGCTGCCGGCCGAAAAGCTCTCCCTGGCTGCCGCGGCCCGAGAAGTGCGAAAAAAGGCGTTCATGGAATACGGCAAATCCCTGCTGTGCCGTCGGGCGAGCCTGCTCGCGCTCATGGGCGGGGCGCTCGACTCGCCCTGTTCGGGCTGCGATGTCTGCGACGGAAGCGCGGCGGCGGAGGCTGAAGGCTTGGCAGCGCTCGGTCGATTTTTTGCCTTCAACCGCTTCCGTTTCGAGCGAGGGCAAAGCCTGAGGCTCCTGGGGGAAGCGGCGCCGGGGGCTGCCCCGCCCGACCCCGCTTTCCCGCGCCCAAGCCTTGGCCAGCCGCCGGCCTGCCCCGGCGCCGGCCTCTTGTCGGCCTGGGACAGGGAAGAAATAGAAGCGCTGCTTGCCGCCGCACTGTCCCGGGGAATCCTGAAACAGGGAAGCCGCCTGTACGGGAAGAAAAGGCTGGGCTTGGCAGGCCGCGGAAAACTGTGAGGCCGGAGCCGGCCGCAATGCCCAGACAGGCCCCTAAAACCGCTTTTCCTCTTGAAGTGTAGCGATTTCGACCATATCATGTAGCGTAAGGAAACAGACACATGATCAGTTATAAAAACCTCGATGAGTGTGAAGCATTTTCTAGGCTGAAAAGCCTTCCCGCCGTGGATGTCGCCAGCCTCTTGAGCCCTGGGCGCATCGACGCCTCCATGGTAGACATGACCGCGGGGCTAAAATACTCCTATGCCGCGGCTCCCGTGAACGAGGCCATCCTCGACTGCCTCGAGCGCCTGGCCGGGGAGCAGCAGCTCTTGGAAAAATATCAAGCCCTTCTGTCCGGCGAAGTCATGAATACCGGCGAAGGACGCATGGTTCAGCACCACCTGGCCAGAGGCAGGCTTGGAGAGGGCTTAAGCATTGCGGGCAGCGACTTGAGGACGTTTTACGAGGGGGAGCGCAGCAAGGCCGCGGACTTTGCCAGGGCGGTGCATTCCGGCTCGATCAGGGGCTCGAAGGGCAAGCGCTTCAAGAGCGCGGTCCAGATCGGCATTGGCGGATCGGACCTCGGCCCCCGGGCGGCCTGCATAGCCCTGGAACGCTGGGCCAAGGCTGAAGGCCGGCAGAAAATGAGGGCCGCATTCATATCCAATGTCGATCCCGACGACGCCGATTTCGTGCTGGACTCCCTCGAACTGGAGACAAGCCTCTTCATTCTTGTGTCCAAGAGCGGCACTACCCAGGAAACCCTGGCCAATGAAACCCTGGTGAGAACCAGATTGGAAGCCGCCGGTCTGGACAGCTCCAAACACATAGTGGCCGTAACCAGCAAGACCAGTCCCCTGGCCCAGAACCCAGGCTACTTAGCCAGCTTTTACATCGACGATTTTATCGGCGGTCGCTATTCAACATCCAGCGCAGTCGGTGGAGTGATCATATCCCTGGCCTATGGGCCTGAATGTTTCGAAGAATTTCTCGCCGGAGCACATGCCATGGACAAGGCGGCGCTTGAACCGGAGATGCGGCGCAACGCCCCGCTTCTGGACGCGATGATCGGCCTGTACGAGCGGAATATTCTCGGCCTGCCCGCTACGGCAGTTCTGCCCTACGGCGAAGCCCTTTCCCGCTTTCCCGCCCATCTCCAGCAGCTGGACATGGAATCCAACGGCAAGTCGGTAAGCCGGGACGGAAAGCCTCTGGCCTATAAAACGGGCCCACTGGTCTTCGGTGAACCAGGCACCAACGGCCAGCATTCGTTTTATCAGCTTCTCCACCAGGGAACGGACATCGTCCCCCTCCAATTTATCGGCTTTGCGGAAAACCAGCTGTCGGAAGATATTCTCTCCATGGGCACCAGCTCCAGGCAAAAACTCGCGGCCAACCTTCTGGCCCAGGTCGTTGCCTTCGCCCGGGGAAAGGCGGAGGCGAATCCCAACAAGCGGTTCGCCGGCGGTAGACCTTCAACGATGATTTTAGGAAGGCGATTGGGGCCGGCGCAGCTGGGAGCTCTTTTTTCCCACTTCGAAAATAAAGTGATGTTCCAGGGTTTCGTCTGGAACATCAACTCCTTTGACCAGGAAGGCGTCCAGCTTGGAAAGGTGCTGGCCAATAAAATGCTCTCCATAATGCAGGGCGAAACAAGCGAGGACGAGGTGCTCAAGGCAATGGCCAGGGCTGCCGGTTTTCTGGAATGAGCGATGGATCTACTTCGAAAATGAGCCAGCACCCGGACAACCCGAACTTGATCGTCTTTACCGGCGGCGGCACGGGTGGACACATCTACCCGGGCCTGGCTGTGGTCCAAGCCCTCCGCTCGAAGGGTTTTTCCGGAAAAATTCTCTGGATAGGCTCCACCAAGGAGCTGGACCGGCGCATCGTGGAGGCTGAGGGCCTGGAGTACCGGGGAATCAGCAGCGGCAAGCTGAGAAGATCGTTGTCGCTCCAGAACCTGGCCGATGTCTTCAAAGTCGTTAAAGGCTATTTCCAAGCCAGAACGATACTGAAGGAGCTGAAGCCGGCATTTCTCTTTTCCAAGGGTGGCTACGTAAGTGTCCCACCCTGTCGGGCGGCCGCATCCCTGGGCATTCCCTACTTCACCCACGAATCGGACGTCAGTCCCGGGCTGGCGACAAGGCTGAACGCGGGAAAAGCCGAAAAAATTCTCTTGAGCTGGAGCGAGGGAGCCAGGGATTTTACCGATTCCTGGAAAAGCAAGACCGAAATCGTGGGCAATCCTGTCCGCCCGAGCCTTCTGGAAGGCGATGCGGCGCGGGCCAGAGAGGAGCTGGGCATTCCCGAAAAAATCCCGCTGATTCTCTGCCTGGGAGGCAGCCAGGGTTCGCAGCAAGTGAACCATCTAGTGGAATCTCTGCGGCTTGTCTTTGCCAAAAGGGCCTTTATCGTACACCAGACAGGCAAGGAACTTTTCGAATCCGTCCCGCAGCCTAGACGGGACGATTCCTACCTCGCCCTACCCTATATTGGAGATCAGATGCGGGACCTTCTGGCCGCGGCCGCCGTAGTGATGGGCCGCGCGGGGGCAGGAACCGTCTGGGAGTCCGCCGCCCTGGGCAAGCCCATGGTACTCATTCCCCTGGCAGGGAGCGGCACCAGGGGCGACCAGGTGGAAAACGCTGCCATGGCCGAAAAGGCCGGGGCTGGAGTGAGCCTGATGGGCGAGAAGGCCGAAGCCGGTTTCCTCGTCAAGGTCCTCGAGACCTATCTCTTCGACGCAGCGGCTAGTGAAAAAGCCCGGGCGGCTGCCTTTTCACTGGCCAGGATCCGCCGTCCCGACGGTTCCTGGGTCAGTTCGGCGGAGCATATCGCCCAATGTATTCTCGACAGGCTGGCCATGGGCCAAGGAGGACGCGCATGAGCGTCATGGATTGGATTTTCACGGGCATCGTGGTCATTCTGGCGGTACGCTGTTTCTCCCGGGGTTTCGTACGGGAGCTCCTCTCGGTGGCGGCCTATGCAGTAGGCCTCTTCGCAGGGCTTATGTTCTCCAACAGCCTCATCGACCTGGCGGCGGAAAAACTGGGCATCGCAGGCCTTCCGCCCACGATGCTCTACGTCCTGGCCTTCATCGTCTGCTTTATTCTGGGCTTCCTCGTCATGAAGCTCATCGCCAGGCTCCTCCACGAAGGGCTCGAGGCGGCCAGGCTGGATGTCTTCGACAAGGTACTGGGCCTGGTCCTCGGTATCGGCGAAGGACTCCTGGTCGTTTCACTGGTGCTGCTCATCCTGGATATGCAGGATTTTTTCGATGCGGAGAAGCTTCTGGCAGGCTCCCTTTTCGCCACCACAATCCTGCCCATCATCGGCCCGACGATTCTCGAGAGTCTGAAGCCGGCCCTAGAGCGACAGCAGGAGGCTATCAAGCTCCAGGATATTATCAGGAAACAATAGGTGTACGAAAACATTATCGGCCAGGACGAAGTATGCAAGACCCTGGCCACGGAGATTCGCCTCGAGAGCCTCCCCCCTGCCCTGCTCTTCTCGGGGCCCCCTGCCTCGGGCAAGCTGACAACGGCGCTGGAGACAGCGCGGCTCTTGTCCTGCAGAAAAGAGGGTGAATGGAACTGCCCCTGCCCCGACTGTGCCATGCACAGACGGCTCGGCCATCCCGACCTCTTGCTCTTCGGCGCCCGCAGCCTGCCCGAGGAGATCAGCGTTGCCAAAGAGTTTATTCTCAGGGCGCCCTGCCAGGCTTCGGCCTATTTTCTTCTCCGCGCCTTGGGCAAGCTCGCCGCAAGGTTCAATCCGGCCCTCTGGG
>JAEZSM010000055.1 GCA_023421875.1 Spirochaetota bacterium
CCGGCGTCCCTGCTCTCGAAAAGGCCAATATTTGTGGCCGCCAGCACTCTCTCTGATTTTGCGTAAATGCTGAACGTAGTGCAGCTGCCTCCCTTAGGAAAGGATGTAACTTTACGCCAGGTGTCTCCTGCGTCATCGCTGCGGTATAGCGTGCCGTTTCCCCTAAGGCTTCGAGGATCGTTCTGCATGGCATGAAACCCTGTTCCGCAATAGACGGTATCGTGATTGTCCTCGTCAAAACTGATACTCGCCACAGGCGCGGAAATAGTGGCTTCCTGCACCCGGGGAAACCCTTCACGCCGAGCTTCCCAACTGTCTCCGCCATCCGAACTTCTATAGACTCCACCCGAAGTCCCAAGGAGAATCACATCGGGATCGCTTGGACTGCATTCGACACAGGCAAGATAAAAGCTCCTCAAGCCCGAGCCTACTCCATGCCACGTGTTTCCATCGTCCCTGGATCTCCAAAAAGCGCCAACATCGCTGGTGACGAACATAGTTCCGTCGGCTGCCCACTCCATATCAGTAATGAGACCTCCACCGGGCAGTCCTGTGGGGATCCATCGGCCTTGAGGCATGGGCTTGGAAAGATTAATTGCAGAATATTCTGTAGCCGTTGGCACTGGTGCACCAACGCAGGATAAAGACATTGCAGCAACACATAGCACAATAAAAATTGCCCATATTGTAGAGTTGTTTCCAGCTTTGAGATTCATTACAGCCTCCCAGTTATGGGTTATTTTTAACTGTGAGGCGTAATTATATACCGATTAATAAAAAACGTACACTATTATTTTACGCCCAGCGCACAAGTCCCGGTACGAAGCGGCCAGCCAAGGCTGGATGGGAGGGCAGGACACGCACCGAATAGCCTATCTGGCCGGTGAGCCGTCCGTTGGTCAGGCATTCATACAAGCAGGAGTCGCCTTCGCGGCCGACGCAGCTCATCTGGCTGCGCTCGGGGTTCTCGATCTCGCCCTTGCTGGTGGTGGGGCCGCGGTAGCATTCCACCAGGACTTCCTCGGGGTTCAAACCGGCCAGGTTTACCTTTGCCCTGACCTTGATCTTGGTGCCCCGCAAGACTACCGGCGGAGCGTCGTCGCCCATGTCGCTCACCGACACGGAGGGCCAGGCTGCCTTTAGTTTTTCGAGATAGGCTGCCAGGGACCGGGAGGATGCGTAGTCTTCTTTTCGAAGGGCAAGTCCGGCGGCCATGGCAGGTTTGTAGTAGGTGCTGTAATAATCTTCCAGCATGCGGTGAGTTGAAAAATTCCTGCCCACCGACTGAATGGAAGTCCGCATCTTGCCTATCCATTCCCTGGGAAGGTTATCCCTGCCCCGGCGATAGAACATGGGCAATATCTCCCGTTCCAACAGGTCGTACAGGGCTTCGCTCTCGATTTTGTCCTGGAGCTCCTCGTCCTTGTATTCCTCGCCCTGGCCTATAGCCCAGCCGATCTCGGAGCTGTAGCCTTCGGCCCACCAGCCGTCCGGCACCGAGCAGTTGAGAACACCGTTCATGCCGGCCTTCATGCCCGAGGTGCCCGAGGCTTCAAGGGGGCGCCTGGGCGTGTTGAGCCAGACGTCGGAGCCCGAAGTCATGTAGCGGGCGATGCTCATGTCGTAATCTTCCAAAAATACGATGCGTCCCAGCAATTCTTCCCTGCGGGAGAAGTGGACGAGTTCCCGTATGAGTTCCTTGCCGGGGATGTCGTGGGGGTGCGCCTTGCCCGCGTAGATAATCTGCATGGGCATCTGTGCGTTGGAGAGCAGGCGGATAAGCCGGTCCGGATCGGAAAGCAGCAGATTGCCCCGCTTATAGGTGGCGAAGCGCCTGGCGAAGGAGAGGGTGAAGGTCGAGGGAGAGAGTGAATCGCCCAGGGTGAGAAGGGAGGGATCGGTGATCCCGAGCCGCTCCATGCTCGAGTTGAGCCTTTGGCGGCAGAAGGCGACCAGTCTTTCCCGCCTGCGCTCGTGGGTGCGCCAGAGTTCCTCGTCGGAAACCCTGTCCATTCTGTCCCAAACATCCTTGGCCCCGGGTTCGCTCTTAAAACGGGGACCCAAGTAGCGGTCTAGAAGATTGAGCATGTCATGGCTGATCCAGGTACGGGGGTGCACGCCGTTGGTGACATGACCGATGGGAATCTCCTGAACGGGAAGCTGAGGCCAGAGGCTTTTCCACATTTTTCGGCTCACTTCGCCGTGGAGGGCCGAAACGCCGTTGGCCCAGGCAGAAAGCTTGAGGGCGAACACTGTCATGCAGAAGCTTTCGCTATGGTCGGCGGGATTTTCCCTGCCCAGGGCGATAAATTCGTTCCAATCCACGCCGAAGCCCTGAAGCCAGTTGCGGAAATACCTTTCCATGAGATCGATCCCGAATCGCTCGTTGCCTGCAGGAACTGGCGTGTGGGTGGTGAATACATTCGTGGGGATAAAAGCCTGCACCGCTTCCCTGAAGCCAAAGCCCTTCTCGGCCATGAGACGCCGTATCCGCTCCAGGGCCAGGAAGGCCGAATGGCCTTCGTTCATGTGGGTGGCGGCCACGTCTATGCCCAGGGCTTCCAGGGCTCGGATTCCTCCGATGCCCAGGAGGATTTCCTGCTTGATGCGCATGTCCTTGTCGCCGCCGTAGAGGGTTGCCGTGATTGCCCTGTCCTCGGGGCTGTTCTCGGTGATGTTGCTATCCAAGAGATAGAGGCTGGATCGTCCTACCTTGACCTCCCAGATCGCGGCCCTCACCTGCCTGCCCGTCAGGTCGACTGTGATGTGAATAGGCTTGCCTTCCGCATCTGCGCACTGCTCGACGGGCATATTGTACCAGTCGTTTTCAGGGTAGGACTCCTGCTGAAAACCGTCGGCGTTCAGGTATTGCTTGAAATAGCCCTGGCGATAAAGCAGGCCTACGCCTACGAGGGGCAGCCCTAGATCGCTGGAGGTCTTCATGTGGTCGCCAGAGAGTATCCCTAAACCGCCGGAATACGTTGGCAGGGAAACATCGATGCCGAACTCCATGGAAAAATAGGCGGTCTTAGGTCCCTTTGGACCCTTGTACCAGGCCTCGCCCTTCTTGTAGCGCTCGAGACTCGCCTTTACGTCCTGGAGGGCGGCGATAAAGGAATCGTCCTGGGCCAGCTGGTCGAAGCGCTCCTGGCTTATCATGCCGAGCATCTTGACCGGATTCTGGCCGCTTTCGACCCAGGCGTCCGGATCGATACGTATGAACAGGGAAATCGCATCAAAGTTCCAGGAAAGCCATAAATTACGGGCAATGGCATCGAGGGCGCTCAACTCACCCTCGAGCCTCGGTTTTACAGTGTGGGTCAATATTTTCATTCTAGGTCCGCCTTTTTAGAAATGATCGAATAGCATCCAAGCACCTGAAACGCTGACAGCTTGTTTGCATTATTCTTTCCGCGTCGAAAAAAGATTCTGGAGTTTGCCCAAGATGCCGCCGGAGTTCTGGGCGCTGTCTTCCCGCTCTACAGGGATTTTTTCTGCAGGGGCTTCTGTCGCCGTTTTCTTAAGGGGCTCTGGGGACTTTGTTTGGGATTCCGATCTGACAGCCTTTCCGTAGCGTTTCTTATAGAGGGCGAGTCGTTCCTCCATAGTCATGGCGTAAGGATTCTGAGGCTCGGGGCTTGGCTTGGCTTCGTGCCGCACAAAGGGCTCGCTGCCCCGCGTATCAGTCCGGCTGTCGTCTTGACGGCCGTCACGCCTGGCGTCACGTCGAACCTCAGGCCTAGCGTCTCTTCCATCCCCACGTCTATCATCCTGCCTATACCCACGGTCGGTACGCCCTGATCTGCCGGTTCTGCCTTCATGGCCGCGGTGATCATCCCGCCGATTAAAGCGGCGCTCGGGCATGGGAATCTCTTTGCCAGCGCTCAGATCCTCGGGCAGGGCAAGTTCTGGATCGATCGGCTGGGGGGCCAGGGACTTTTGAATCATCCGCTCGATCGCCGGTAGGCCGTAGATGTAGCGCTCGCATACCAAGTTATACAGCAGGGTCGATTCTTTCTCCCGGTCAAGAAATGCGAGTCTGTCAAAGTAGAGTTCGGGCTCCAGGGGCATGTCGTAGTTCACGACGCTGGAAAATTCGGGGCGGTTCAAGCCTTTGGCGCCGTCGTCGGTTAACACAAGGATAAAGCTGTCAGCAGGGAATCGCGAGGCTTTGACGGCTGGGGGCTGGGTTGCCGGGGAAACGGTCATCGACTCTGGCTCGACGGCGGCGGCTTCCCCACCCCGCTCATTCCAGGTCAGCGCCTTGGTAACGATTTGGTTTTTTCTGTCGAGGTTGAGATTGCCTGCGATATAGTCGGAAGCCACCCCGTTCAGTACCAGTCGGGCTGAAAGCTCTATGGCCGTGGATTTGAGATTGCAGAAGACGCAGAGTTGATGGTTTTCGCTCTCAAGAAGAAGATGGAGAAGAACCCTTATCTTATCGGCTTCTTCTATTCTGCGCGAAACAGCCGTTTTAGTGCCCGCCGATCCCATGGCTTCGCCGAGCTTGAGTTCTTTGGGGTTGTCGGAAAAATCCCAGGCAAAACTCTTTGCCCGGGGCGTATGCTTGTTGGCGATCACGAGGGATTTCCGCTCCCAGGAAGGCAGAAGGCTGCCCTGGATCTTCCGCATGAATTCCCCAGGCAACTCAGCCAGCAGCTCTGCCTGGTCGGCGATAATAAAGCCAAAGTCACGCGGTTTGAAGGATTTTATCGTCATGAAATCGGCGAATTTTTGAATCGAAGCGACAAGAAAGCTCGTGTCCCTCGTCTCGTCGCTTCCGGCATTGTCCGCGTCGAGAAGTACAGGTTTCGTCATCCCCTCCAGGCTTTCTGCCATCTGGACAGCGGCGGCGCAGGCAGTCGCGGCCGCTTCTTCGTCATGGCAGAGATAAAGGGCTTTGCCGCTCACCGCCGGGCGTTCGGACCTTGATAGCCAATAGAGGGCGGGGAAGGTAAAAATTTGAGCCCTCTCCTTTTTGATGTCCGTCCTAACGAAAAGATTCTCATCGTTCTCAAAAAGATTAGCCAGGAGCCTTTCATAGAAGACCGATCGATAAGCACAGGAAGCATCGGCGGCGGAAGACAGCGCCGCGTCGATGGAAAAACGCGATAAATCCATTTACATTCCTAAACAATAAAAATATGTGCCCGGATCTCCGGAGACGTTTCACTTCGCAGGTAAGCTTTAAATGATACCGTAATCAGAAGGAAAAGTGAAGCATAGCCCGTAGCGATGCGTTACGGAACCCGAAGAGCCTTATGGGATCAAGGAAGAATAACCCGTATCTTGCAGCCGGTTCTGTCAGCGACAAATATCCTGCCCTCGGAATCAACGGATAGCCCATTCGGGTAATAGAAGGAAGCATCAAGCCCTTCGCCATCGACTGTCATCGGAATCCCGGATCCCGCGATCGTCGTTACCTCGTTGAAGGGACTCATCCGCCTGATCCTATTGTTTCCCGTATCGGCGATATAAAGGTATCCGTCCGGGCCTGGCGCGATGCCGCGAGGCAAACTGAATGCCGCGAGCGTACCAGTCCCATCGGCGGATCCCGAAGCCGATCCCGCAAGCGTGAGTACATTCCCCGAAACGTCCACTCTGCGTATTCGATGATTGCGGGTATCTGTCACAACAAAGGATGTGGAACCCGGCAATACAGCTATCCCGCCGGGTTCATAGAACAACGCGCTCGAGCTGCTGCCATCGGCAAAACCGGAGGCCCCCGTCGTAGATCCCGATAAGGTGGTTACCGGATAGGGTGAAGTTATTCTGATCTTCCGGATCGCGTGGTTCAAGGTATCGGCGACATAGATATATCCCCCACTAACCACGAGCCCGCTTGGACTGCTGAATTGAGCCAATATCCCTGATGAGTTATTCGCATTTCCCGCCGTTCCAGTTCCGGCCACTGTGGTCACTGTTCCGTTAGAAATAAGTACTTTTCTGATTGCGTGGTTTCCCTTATCGGCGACATAGAGCGTGCTTCCGGAAATGGCGATCCCCGTAGGCTCTCTAAAAGTGGCCTCAGCCCCAATGCCATCCTGAAAGCCTGCACTTCCGGAGCCCGCGAGCGTGGAGACCGCCCTAAAAGGGGTTATTTTGCGGATGCAGTGATTGTTCGCATCCGCTACGTAAAGATTGCCGCTACTATCCATGATGATATCGCTCGGGTAATAGAACCGGGCATCGGTTCCCGTACCATTCAGATAGCCACTCGTATCTCCGCCTGCGAAGGTCCTGACCCCGGGTCGGAGACTCATCTCGGATGGATCCATGGTTCAAGTGACCGTCGTAGTTTTCCCCTGGGCTATGAAGACCCTCGCGCTCTTCTTCCAAACCGGTTCCGGCCCAAAACTCCTGTCCGACATTCTCACTTCGAGGTCATATCCTCCCTGCAAAAAAGACATCGAGCCCCCCGTGATAGTCGCCGAGGAGTAATTGAGCGCTATGCCGATGGTTCTTTCCTCTCCCGAGCTCGAGGTCATCACTGCATGGAAATCGGGGGCGCTCATGGCGCCGGCCGGCCACGACAGATTCATCGCCAAGCTTCCCCCTCCGTCCGGGGGAAGGCAGGATAAACGCGCGCTGGTTGTCTTGGCCTGAACCAGGGTAGCGGTCACCGTTGGGGAATATCCGAGGGTGTCCCCGATCGCATTCTTGGCGGTCGCGCTGAGTGTCCAAACCCCCGGCGCAAGACCTATGTGCGTATACAGGGAGGATGGATAATCCGTCACGGAGAAACTCTCCCCATCTGGTCCTGTGCCAGCGATGTCATAGAGAGAAGCCTCCAGGTCGATGTCAGGAAGAATGATCTTGGCTCCCTCGGGCGGCTCGAGTTCGATGACGAGCGTAGTCTGCTTGATTACACCGTTTAGATCGGCCATAAGATCCTCGAGGGAACAGCCCCATGCCGTGAAGATAATGAGGCAAACCGTCGCGATTGACAGCCAGAGCCCGCTTCTCTTAAGTATTCTTTTTACGTGATTCATGACACCTCCTTCTGAGCCGCTGCTAAAACGCAAAATGGAGCGCCATCGAAAGGCGTCCTCGCCCGATAGTGGAGATGACTTTTTTCTCTATCCTCTGCGGATAAAACTCTCTACATATTCTATTTATTTATAGGTGATTATAGATGCGAGGCTTCGGAATGTAAACTGAAAATTCGTACGATGATCCTAGTATTTTTATAGTATTAAGCTGAAGATATATCGATACAAGCATATAGTAATTTCCAAACTCCTGTGGTACACTGTCCCGTACTTTTCAGGTATACATCTTCAATCGGGAGTTCTCTTATGAGCGAAGCAAAAAAGATCCTCATAATCGGCGGCGGCTACGGTGGTGTCTGGGCGGGAAAAATCCTGGAAAAACACTTCAGGAAAAATCAGAACATAGAGATAACCCTCGTGGATTCCAGATCCTTCCACACCCTCATGACGGAGTTGCACGAAGTAGCAGGATGGAGAACCGAACCTGAATCGGTGCAGGTGAGTTTCCGCAAGATTTTTGCCACCAAACGGATCAATGTCGTCCAGGACACGATCAAGGCAGTCGATTTCGAGGCGAAGAAGGCCACGGGCACGCTCGCAAACTACGATTTCGATTTCTGCGTGATCGGCGCGGGTGCCGAGCCCGAATTCTTCGGCATTCCCGGAATCAAAGAGAACAGCTTCAGCCTCTGGTCCTTCGAAGACGCGATGAAGATCCGCAACCATGTGGAGCATATTTTCTACGCCGCTTCCAAGGAGTTGGACCCGGCTGCGCGCAAGCGAATGCTCACCTTCGTGGTCGCCGGCGCCGGCTTTACCGGCATCGAGATGATCGGCGAGCTGCTGGAACTCCGGGATGTCATGTGCCGCAAGTACTACATGGATCCCAAGGATGTCCAGGTTATCAATATCGAAGCCCTGCCCTCCATTCTTCCCATTCTGGAAGAGCCTTTGCGCGCCAAGGCCGAAAAGTACCTGGCCAAGAAGGGCTGCAAGGTCATGCTGGGCCAGGCTATCGTCGGCGCAGAGCCGGGCAAGGTACTTTTAAAGTCGGGCGAGATTGTCGAGACCGACACCTTTATCTGGACCTGCGGCGTCAAAGGATCGAGTTTCGCCGGCTCCCTGGCCCTGCCCATGGGCAAGCGCAACCGCATCGACTGCGACGAGGGCATGCGATCCACCCAGTATCCAAATGTATACGTAGTGGGCGATAACGCCGGTCTCATGGTGAACGGCAAGCCCATGGCCCAGGTTGTCGAATCGGCCCATTTCTCCGCCGAGGCTGCTGCCAAAAATATCATCGCCGACATCGAAGGCGGCGAGCGCCACGTCTTCAAGCCCAACTACCACGGTTTCATGGTATCCATCGGCGGACGCTACGGCGTGGCGAACGCCGGCGGCATCAAGAGCTCGGGCTTCGTGGCCATGTTCTTCAAGCACTTCATCAACATGTTCTACCTCTTCAACATCGCAGGCATTAACCAGGTCTGGGAGTACTTCAAGCACGAATTTTTAGATATGAAGAACAAGAGGACCTTTGTCGGAGGTTTTATCTCCCACAATATGCGGTTCTACTGGGTTCTCCTGCTGCGCATGTGGCTGGGCCTCATGTGGGTTTTCGAAGGGGTGAACAAGATCGGCGAGGGTTGGCTCAACTTTGCCAAGGGCACGAGCTCGGGCTGGATGTTCTCCCCCGGCGTGGTCCAGAAGGGCGTAGAGGTTGCCGACGCCGCCAGCGCCGCTTCGGGCGCGTGGGAAGCAGCAGCCGAACCGGCTGCCGAGGCGGTTACGGCAGCATCGGGAGCCTGGGATGCTGCAGCGGAAGTCACCGCCACGACGATTGCCGACGCCGCCAGCGCCGCATCCGGCGCCTGGGACGCTGCGGCTGAAGTAGCCACCGAAGCTGTCACCGCGGCATCGGGAGCATGGGAAGCCGCTGGCGATGCGGCAGCCGAGACCGCCGGCAGGGTGTTCAAGGT
>JAEZSM010000114.1 GCA_023421875.1 Spirochaetota bacterium
GCCCTCATGGCCTTGCCCAGGGTGGTTTTCTTTATAAGGAGGGTGAGACCCACCATGAGTACTGCGGCTATGACGATATCGATGATTACGTAGTTGGAAATGACAGCGTTGCCCAGATTGATGTTCACCCTGGGGAGGATATCTGGGAAGGAGCGGTAGGAGGGGCCTACCGCGGGGAGTGCGGAGAGGAAGTATTCCAGAAACATGGAAACGCCGATAGCCGTGATGAGAGATGACAGCTTGGGCTTGTAGCGCAGGGGTTTGTAGGCTAGCTGGTTGGCCAGAAGGGCGATTATGCCTCCCGCAGCCATGGAAGCGATGAGGACGACAAAGGCCATGAGCCCTGTTTTACCCACAAAGAGGGCATTGAAGGCAAAGAAGACTCCGTATGCCGCGTAAGCGCCGAGCATGTAAAAATCGCCATGGGCGAAGTTGATCAGCCGGACGATGCCGTACACCATGGTGTAGCCTAAGGCGATAAGTGCGTAGATCGAGCCTACCTGGAGGCCGTTGACGATCTGTTGGGCGTTGAATATTGCTCCCATTCTGGGCTTTCCTTTCCGTAAATCCCGGCGTTGAAAAGGCTGGAACTCACGCGCGTGGTACTACTATGCCTTGTTGATCGGCCCCTTGTCGAGCAAGGCAACGCCGCCCGGCCTAAAAAAAGGCTGCGGGCGGCTAAAAAAAGGCAGGGAGGGCTGATTCGCCCTCCCTTGTTCGTCAGTGATCAGGGATTGACAGTGGTCCGATATACCTGCTTGCCGTCCTTCATTTCGATGATGACCGCGGACTTGATGGGGTTGCGGTTGGCATCGAAGGTGACCTGGCCGGACACGACGTTGAGGTTGGTGGCCTTGAGCGCGTCCCGGATGGCTGCACCCTTGGTGGATCCGGCGCGCTTGATGGCGTCGAACATGATGTTGGCTGCGTCATAGGCAAGGGTGGCAAGTGCGTCGGGTTCGGCGCCGAACTTGGCCTTGTACTTTTTGACAAAATCCTGGACTATCGGCCTGGGGTCCGCGGCAGCATAGTGGTTAGTGAAGAAGCCGTTGTTAACGGCATTGCCGCCGATCTTGACCAGGTCGGGGGAGTCCCAGCCGTCGCCACCGACCATGGGGCCTGTGAAGCCGAGTTCGCGGGCCTGCTTGGCGATGAGGCCCACGTCGTTATAGTAATCCGACACGTAGAGCACGTCGGGTTTGCCGGCGAGGATCTTGGTGAGCTGAGCCTTGAAGTCCGTGGCGCCGAAGGGGTGGCCTTCGAAAGCCACTACCTGGCCGCCGAGCTTGAGGAACTGGTTCCGGAAGTTTTCGGCAAGCCCCTTGGTGTAATCGTTGCCGATATCGAAGAGGGCCGCGGCCTTTCTGGCTCCCAAATCCCTGAAGGCGAAATTGGCGCCCACGGTGCCCTGGAAGGGATCGATAAAGCAGGCGCGGTAGATGTAGTCGCCTACCTTGGTGACCATCTCGTTGGTGGAGGTGGGGCTGATCATGGGGACGCCGGCAGCCTGGGCGATGGGAGCTCCGGCCAGTGTTACCTTGGACATTACGGTGCCGATAATGGCCACAACGTTGTCCTGCTGGATCAGCTTGGTATAGACGGTGGCGCCTTCCGCTGGGTCGCCCTTGTCGTCTTCAAAGATGATCTTGACCTTCCTGTTGTTAAACAGGCCGCCCTTGGCGTTCCACTCCTCGGCGGCAAGCATGATGCCGTTTTTGGTGGAAACACCGAAGGTGGCCGCTTCGCCGGTTACAGGACCTACGCCTCCGACCCTGATGTCCTGGGCGGTGACCATGGATGCCGCAACGAGGGCGAGCACCAGAATGAGGGAAAAACGTTTCATTATTCCTCCTTGGAGCTGCGTACCGCTTAACAGTACTCGCAGTCTCTGTACTGTCTGATAGAAACCTACCTTGAGCCGGAAGTCAATATTTATTCAAAAAAATTTGACAGAATCTTGATATCGTGGTACAATCAGCGCTTAAATTTTGAAATGACTGTTTTAAAATTTGAAATAATTCCAGTATGTAACGTTTTTTACGATACGCTCACATAAAAATAGTCGACATAATTTACATAGTATAAATATCCATGAAACCTGAACAGGCCCGAGGACTCGACGAGAAAAGCCTAAAGGAATATCATGCGGAACATGAAGACCGGCAGCATCAACCCTGAACCCCAACACCGGCGCTCCCTGGAGAACAGGGGTACGCTGGCGGCCTTTGCCGCCTACGGAATGTGGGGGCTCTTTCCGCTTTACTGGAAGCAGCTCAAGCATGTGGAGTCCCTGCAGATACTCGCCCACAGGATTCTCTGGGCAGCGGTGGTCTGCTTTGTATTGATGCTTGCCTGGAAACGCTTTTCCGATATCGGCAAACTCTTTAAGCAGAAAAAAAAGTTTTTCCTCGTTTTCCTTGCCTCCATCGTAGTAACCTCGAATTGGGGGCTCTACATCTGGGCGGTGAATATCGGACGGGTAGTGGAATCTGCCTTGGGCTACTATATAAATCCCCTGGTATCGGTGTTGCTGGGCGCCCTGTTCTTCAAGGAACGGGTGGATCCCTGGACCAGGCTGGCGGTAGCCCTGGCCACCGCGGGCATTGTAGGCGCGGCGATTCTCTACGGCTCTGTGCCCTGGGTGAGTCTTTTGCTGGCGGTGACCTTTGCCGTGTACGGGGCGCTCAAAAAAGGTGTGGGGATTGAGCCGCTGGTAAGTCTGGCGGTGGAGACCTTTATCGCCGCGCCCTTCGCGCTGGCCTTCTTGGTTTTTCGCCAGGCGGCGGGGGCGGGGGCTTTCTGGAACGGGGGAGCCCTGACAACCGTGCTATTGATCATGGCCGGCGTGGTGACGGCGGTGCCGCTCTTCTTTTTCGCCCAGGCGGCCAACAGCATCAGTCTCCAGAAAATGGGTTTCATTCAATACGTATCGCCCTGCGGGCAACTTTTTATCGGTGTGGTGGTCTACAGGGAACAACCGACCGCCGCGCTGCTCATGGCTTTTATTGGGGTGATTTCGGCTGTGCTTATTTACATTTTCACCAGGAAGCGGGCACGCTAGCCGCGGTCATCGGGAATACACCAGGACTCCATTCTTTATCGTATTCGACACAAGGTTCATGCCACTGTTATAGGCCAGGTGCGAAGCCTCCGGGGCATCCAGTATGAGGATGTCGCCGGCCTTGCCGGCTTCAAGGGAGCCAATTCTGTCCGCCCTGCCTATGGCGGCGGCGCCGTTGAGGGTGAGGGCGCAGAGGGTCTCGGCGAAGCTTAAGCCCATGTACAGCACGGCGATGGAGGCGATGAGGGGGATGGACTGGCTGTAGCAGGAGCCTGGATTGAGGTCCGAGGCGAGGGCTAGGGCAAGGCCAGAGTCGATCATGGCCCGGGCGTCGGCGTAGGGTTCTTTAAGGCTGAAGGCGGTAAGGGGGAGGCAGACGGCGATGACGCCGGCCGCGGCCATGGCTGCCAGGTCGGCCTGGGATGCTTTGAGGAGGTGCTCGGCGCTGGTGGCCCCCATGGCCGCGGCCAGGCCGGCGCCTCCAAGGGGCTGGATTTCGTCGGCATGGATTTTGAGGCCTAAGCCGAGCGCCTTGGCGGCCTGGAGGTAAGGTCGGGAGTGCTCCAGTTCGAAGACGCCTTTTTCGCAGAAGATATCGGCAAACTCGGCCAGGCGCAGTCGGGCAACCTCGGGCAGGACGTCGGCGATGATGAAATCGATATAGTCTTTAGGCCTGCCGGCGAATTCCTTAGGGGTAGAATGGGCGCCCATGAAGGTACGGACGATGTCCACGGGCTGCATGGCATCCAGGGCGGCCATGGCCTGGAGCTGGCGCAGTTCGGTTACGCGGTCCAGGCCGTAGCCTGACTTGCCCTCTACGGTGGTGATGCCCTGGGCGAGCATGGTCGAGAGTCTGCGCCGGCCCAGGTCGAGCAGTTCCTCGAAGCTTGTTGCGCGGGTGGCTTCGGTTGTCCGGCCAATGCCGCCGCCCCGGCGGTGGATTTCCATGTAGGGAAGGCCTTCGGCCCGCCAGAAAAATTCGTCCGCCCTGTAGCCGGCAAAGAGAAAGTGCGTGTGGCTGTCCACGAAGCCGGGCAGGCAGGATTTGCCGCCGGCGTCCAGCAGGGGGTAGGAGCCGGCGCGGGCTTTTTTAAGGGCAGCTTCGTAGTCGGGGCCCTGCTGGACGCCGGCGTAGGCGATGGTGCCGTCCTCGACGAGAATGGCGGCATGGCTGGTCAGCTGGAGGCGCTTCATTTCCGGGCCGCGCAAGGGGCCTCTGCCCATTGGCGTGGCAAGCTGGCCTATGTTGACGATGAGAAGATCGCCCTTCATCACCTCTGGGTTCCTTTGAATAGGGGATCTTTGCCGATGGAGCCTTCGAGGACCTTCGCATAATCGCCCTTAGACAGGCGTTCGATACGCCGCTCTGCCC
>JAEZSM010000228.1 GCA_023421875.1 Spirochaetota bacterium
CGCAGCCTGCCCGAGGAGATCAGCGTTGCCAAAGAGTTTATTCTCAGGGCGCCCTGCCAGGCTTCGGCCTATTTTCTTCTCCGCGCCTTGGGCAAGCTCGCCGCAAGGTTCAATCCGGCCCTCTGGGCTTCGGAGGAGAGCAAGCTGGGCAAGGCAGCTGGACTTTTGGAATCCATTTACGAGTCCGCAGACAGGATTGATCCCGCAACGATCGGCCCGCGGCTTGATCCTGAAACCCTGAAGGCTGTGGAATCGGCCTGTTCCGACGCCCTGGCCCTGGAGCTCCTGGTTCCGGAAGCCCCGGTGTTCATGCTGAGGAACATGCGTATCTGGGCACAGCTGGCTCCGACGGGCATACGACGCACAGTGATCATCGAAAACGCCGACAGAATGCAGGATTCCGCCCGGAACGCCATATTAAAGATTCTTGAAGAACCGCCCGAGACGGTCCGTTTTATCCTCCTCACCAGCAGGAGGGCCTCCATGCTGGCCACCGTGCTCTCCAGAGCGCGGCTCTACTCGTTCAGCCCCAGGGACGAAGGCAGCAGTGCCCTTATTCTCCAAAGGGTGCTGAAAACCGACGAAAGGGCGGAAAGCCTCAAAGCCTTTTACGAGTCCCGGCTGCCCTTCTCCCCGGCCCAGGCCAGATCCAGGGCAGAAAAACTGGTGGGGAGAATCCTGGCTGACTCGGGCTGGGAGCGGGAAAACTTTGGCGCTTTCGGTAAAAGTCTCTTAGACCTGGTGGAGGAACCTGCCCTGGATACAGCTGGAATCCTGGACGAGGTCTCCCAGCAGACAAAGGGCTTCGGCGCCAGGGACAAGTCGATGGCTGGCTCCTTCATCCGATTTTTACGGGCGCTCACGGCAGTATTCTCGGACCTGCTGCTGGAATCGCCGGAAGACAAGCTCCTTCTTATATTCATAGAGCGCTGTTCGGCCCTCATCAGGGACGCTGCTGTCCAGCAGGGTTCCTACAACCGCAATCCCGACTTCCTGGCCCGTCTTCTGGCTGTCTCCTTCGTCGAGCAGGCGGATAACCTGAGGAACCCAGCCTTCGAAGAACTCGACTCCGGGGTTCCGGACCCAGAATGGGGAGGAGGAAGACCATGAGAGCCTCGTTCATGGGAAAGGCCCTCTCCAGGGCGGACAAGCTCACGAAGGACCAGCTGCTCAGCCTCTTCAAGGAGCTTCTGGTCTCGAACGAAAGGCTGGAGGCTGCCCTGCAGTCCATGTTCGACGGCATTCTCGTCTGCAACCTGGACCATGTTCCGGTGCTTATAAACAAGACCGCCGAACGCATTCTGCGGATCCAGGGCGGCGAGAGCCAAGCCCCGCTCTGGCAGTCCATTGCCGACGAGGAACTCAAGGACTTTTTCTATAAGGCCCTTACGTCGGAAGAGACTATCCTGGGCCAGGAATTCGCCCTCCAGTCCTCTTCGGGCACTAGGATCATCGCCATCAGCCTCTCCGCCCTGCTTTCGGAGGAGAAAATCGCCGGGACGATCATCCATGTGGAGGACATCACCGAAAAGCGTAAAAAGGAAACCCAGTTGCGGAGGGCGGAGAGCCTTGCGGCGCTGACGACCCTGGCAGCCGGAGTGGCCCACGAGATCAACAATCCCCTGGGTTCCATATCCATCCGCATACAGCTCCTGGAGAAGCTCCTCAAAGCCCCGGAGCCCGACCAGGCTGCCATGACCAAGCACCTGGGCGTGGTGAAGCAGGAGATGGAGCGGCTCAAGCAAATAGTGGTGGATTTCCTCTTTGCCGTCCGTCCCATGGACGTACAGCTCTTGAGCGAAAACCCCGGCCCAGTCATCCAGGAGGTGGCCGACCTGGTGGAGCCCGAGGCGGAGCGCTTTGGCATAGAGCTAAGCCTCTCCATCCCGCCCAACCTCCCCAGGCTTTTAATGGACAAGCGTCTCATCAAGCAGGCGCTGCTCAACCTTATAAAAAACGCCATGGCCGTGATGCCCCAAGGGGGCAGGCTGGGTATCGGCGTCGAGCAGGCCGACGACGAGCTGCGCATATCGGTTTCCGACACCGGCACGGGAATACCTGAGGAACTGCTGACCAAGATTTTCGAACCCTATTTTACGACAAAAAAAAGTGGAACCGGCCTCGGCCTTACGATCACCTTCAAGATCATCAAGGAGCACTCGGGCGACATAAGCTTGGAGTCCAAGGAAGGCGAAGGTTCCACGTTCACGATTCATCTGCCCATTCCGCAAAAAGAAAAAAAACTGCTTCCCAGCTGGGAGGATAAGGCGGCATTGGCAGGATCGCAGGCGGAGGAATAGATGCAGTCCACGATTCTTATCGTCGACGACGAAAAAAACATCCGTGACGGCCTGGCCGAGGCATTCTCGCTGGAGGGCTACGCGACCCTCTGCGCCCAGGACGGCCAGGAAGCCCAGGGGATTCTGGATACGCACTATGTTGATCTTGTGGTGACTGACCTAAAAATGCCCAAGGTATCCGGCATGGAGCTTCTGCAGTACATCAAGCGCCGATGGCAGAATGTTCCCGTCATTATCATCACAGCCCACGGCGACATCAGCGAAGCCGTGGCAGCCATGCAATACGGGGCCCTGGAATTTATCACCAAGCCCCTGGACCTCGATCACCTGCTCAAGCTGACGAAGAACGCCCTGGAAATCCGCGAGCTGTCCATAAAGAACCAGGAGCTCAGGGAGGAGGTCCTGGCCCAGCAACGCATCAGCTCCATAATCGGCCAAAGCCCGGCGATGCGGAAAATCTTCGATCTAGTGCGAAAAGTTGCGCCCACCAAGGCCTCGGTACTCATCACCGGCGAATCTGGTGTGGGCAAGGAACTCATCGCCGATGCTATCCACAATCTCTCGCCCCGGCGGGACAGGCCCCTTGTAAAGGTCCATTGCGCCGCCCTGGCCGAGAGCCTCTTGGAGAGCGAACTCTTCGGCCATGAAAAAGGCGCTTTCACGGGCGCCCAGACCCGAAAGCGCGGCCGCTTCGAGATGGCCGATACGGGCAGCCTTTTCCTGGACGAGATCGGCGAGATCAACCAGAATGTGCAAATAAAGATTCTCAGGGTGCTTCAGGAGCGCAAATTCGAGCGAGTGGGCGGCGAGTCGACCCTGGAGGTGGATGTGCGGTTCATCGCCGCCACCAACAAGGACCTCAAGGTCGAGATCGAGGAAGGCCGCTTCAGGGAAGATCTCTACTACAGGCTCAACGTAGTCAATATCCACGTCCCACCCCTAAGGGAACGCCGCGAGGATATCCCTCTCTTGGCGGCTACCTTTCTGCATGAATTCTCCCAGGAAAACGAAAAGGAAATCGAGGGGTTCGAGAACAGGGCCAAACAGGCACTCTTTGCCTACGATTGGC
>JAEZSM010000237.1 GCA_023421875.1 Spirochaetota bacterium
TTTAAGGGCAGCCATAATGAGCGTAGCCACCGCCGCGGCCAGTCGCCTGGATCGGCCCCAGCAGGGCTTCGGCATCCTCTCCTTGGCATTTTGCCTTGCGCTGGCTTGGTCTCCCCCCGAGGCCAGGAGCCTTTCTTTCATTCTTTCGTATGGGGCCATGGTGGGGCTCTTTTTCTTTTCAGCCCGCTGGGAAACCTTCCTTTGGAGAATACCTCCCTTGGCGGCAAAACCCCTGGCCGCATCGCTGGCCGCCCTCAGCATCACCTCGTTTATCAGCTTGCCCAGCTTCGGCTACCTCGCTCTGGGGGGTATTATCGCTTCAGCCCTTTCAGGTCCCCTTGTACTCGCACTCATGTGGCTCATACTAGGCGCCGTTATCCTGGGAAGCCTACTTCCTTTTTTAGATTCTATCTTCGCCAGCCTCCATGAATTTCTTCAATACGCTTTGCTGTTCATCATGGAAAAGGGAAGCCGCTTACCCGTTATAGAAACTGATAAAGGGACGGATACCTTCTCGGTTCTCCTCGCGATTGCCCTTTTAAATCTCTTTGTGTATGCTTACCCCTACGCCGAGTACGCGCTGAGCGCAGCACGGTACGCCAGAAAAGGCGCTAAGCCCAGACGCAGGGAATTCCATGGCGATAGCCTATGACGCTCCGACATCCATAAAGCAATTTCTAGAAGCCGAAGGCTTGGCAATGTCCAAGCGATTCGGCCAAAATTTTCTCGTTGACCGCAATGCCAGAGAAAAGCTCTATACTGCCTTGGCGCTTTCGCCCCAGTCAGCGGAAGCTGCGACTATGCCTAAGCCGCCCTCGGTCTGGGAGATCGGGCCGGGCATCGGAGCGCTGACCAGCCTCTTGCTGGAGCGGGGCAACCGCGTCTGCGCCTTTGAAATCGACTACGGATTCGTGCGGATTCTCAACAGTATCTTCGCCGAAAACCCTCGTTTCAGTCTTGTGGAGGGGGATTTTCTCAAGACCTGGAGAGCGGCGGCCGCCAGAGAGCTGCCTGACCTCATATTCGGAAATCTGCCCTATAACGCTGCCCTGGGCATTATCGCCGACCTGCTGGAAAATTTGCCTTCGCCGCCGCGCATGGTTTTTACGGTTCAAAAAGAAGCCGCCCGCCGCATTGCCGCCGTGCCCGGGAGCAAAGATTATTCGGCCTTCTCCGTGCTCTGCACTTCGGTCTGTACGGTAAAAATTCTCTATGACATTGGCGCTTCGGCTTTTTGGCCCCAGCCCAGGGTGACGAGTTCGGTGGTCAGACTACAGCCCAGGCCTGATCCCATTGCCTCTCAGGATCGGAAAGGCTTTTCCAGCTTTGTGCGCAGCGCGTTTTCTTCCCGTCGCAAAACGTTGCGCAACAATCTTTGCGCCCGGGACAAAGCCATAGGCGCCAGACTGGACAGCACGCTGGCAGCGCTTGGCATGGAAGCGGGGATTCGTGCCGAAGCCCTTACCCCTGAGCGTTTGTTTGAAATCTATTCAAGTATAAAAATGTAGCGAAAACGCCTTGTCGCGGAGCGCCTGGCTCATCTATGATTGGGCCTATGCCAAGGGTGCAAAAAAGTGTTATCGACGAAGACGAAATCGACACTGTGCTGGAGAGTGATATTCGATTTTCCGGCATCATCGAAACTTCAAAATCGCTTCTCATAAAAGGCAGGGTCTCGGGCACCATAACCTGCGGTGACGAGCTGTATCTGACCGAAGAATCACTGGTGGAAGCCGATATACGGACATTACGTCTCACGGTGCGGGGTTATTTTAAGGGCAGGGCTGTCGCATCCGAGAGTATTCAAGTACTCTCCGGCGCCAGAGTCGACGCCGACCTCGAAGCGCCGGAAATCTATATAGAAGATCGGGAGAGCTTTTCAGGCACTGCCACCGAGACGGAGCCTGTCGAGCATGAATAATCGCAAAACTTCTAGCCTGAGAAGCATCGCAGTCTCCCTGTGCCTCCTTGTTGCACCCATGCCGACAGCCTCGCAAACAGCCGGGCTTTTTATGCAGAGCAGCGCTATCTTTGCCCAAGGCTCGAGTGCCAGTCTTTCCGGCCAGGAACTCTTGAAGCTTCATGCCGCAGGCAAGTTCGAAGAAGCCAGATCGAAAGCGCTTCTCAGAATTCAGGATGTAAAAGACGACATCGACGCCTATGTCAGCCTGTCCTGGAGCCTTGTAGCCCTCAGGCGCTATTCCGAGGCAGAAACCTGGGCACGGCGCGGCTTTGCGATCAAGGCGGATCCACGACTCGCCCAGGCTATAGGCGAAGCATCCTATTATCTCGGCAAGAACGAAAACGCCCTGGAAATGCTCCAGGAATACATCGCCAGTTACCCCGAAGGCCTCAGGGCGGGACTATCGTATTATCTTTGCGGTGAACTCTACATCCGTCTGGCCAAGTATATGCACGCCGATATCGCCTTCTCCGCCGCGCTGCGGTATAACCCTTCCAATCCCATCTGGTGGACGAGGATGGGCTGGGCCAGGGAAAACGCCAAGCGATATTTGCAGGCATTATCGGCATACGAACAGGCGCTGGCGATCAATCCCAACTTTGCCGACGCAGTGGAGGGCCGTAAGCGCATTCAGGCCCGGATGCAGGGATGAGAATCCTCCGCGTAGCCTTCAAGACTCTAGGCTGCAAGCTCAATCAACTCGAAACCGAATCGGTGGCCGAAGCGTTTTTGCAGGCCGGGGCTGCTCTCGTCACCGCCGAGGAGGCGGCCGACCTCTACGTGGTAAACACCTGCACGGTGACCAGCAAGGCCGAGCAGAAAGCCCGCCGGGTTATGCGCCAAGCCCTGGCGCATAACCCGGCGGCCGTCGTCCTGGCCACCGGCTGCTACGCTCAAATGGAACCCGAGGCGCTGGCCCAGCTCGACCCGCGGATCATCGTCCTCCCGGGCGAAGAAAAAGCCTCCCTGCTCTCTCTTGCCGCATGGCTCCAGGACAACTGGCAGGGCCACGGCCCCCTCTTTGACGCGGTAGCCGAGTGGCGGGCCGGCGGCGCGATCGGCTCCATAACCGATTCTTCATTCCCCGCCAGCGCCGCCGGCAACAAGCCAAGCGTCGCCGACCCCTTCGCCTACCATCCCTCGGTTTTCGCCTTCCACTCCCGCCCCTCACTTAAAATTCAGGATGGCTGCAACAACCGCTGCTCCTACTGCAGAGTCTGCCTGGCCCGCGGCCCCTCGAGAAGTCTGCCTTCGGCCCAGGTATTGGAGCGAGCCAGAGCCCTCGAATCATCCGGCGTGGCCGAAATCGTGCTGACCGGGGTGAATCTTTCTCAATACAAGGACGATTCGATCGGATTTGCCGGCCTCTTGCAGATTCTCACGGCAGCCACCCAGACCATACGTTTCCGAATATCCAGCTATGAACCGGATCGGGTGGACGAAGCATTCTTGGAAGCTTTCGCATCACCCAGAGTTCAGCCCCACATCCACCTGGCACTCCAATCCGGCTCCAGCTCCGTCTTGCGCCGCATGGCCCGCCCCTACAATGCCGAAAAAGCCGCCAAGGCTGTCCGAGACTTACGAAAAGCCCGCAAC
>JAEZSM010000024.1 GCA_023421875.1 Spirochaetota bacterium
TTTCGAAGCCCTGCTTCAGCGCCTTCCTGTATTCTTCTGCGTTGTCTGCGCGAACGACGGGCACGCCGAAAATATAGTTCGGCGTGGGGCATTCGTCTTCATAGAGCACTGTCGAATAACTTTCAAAATTTTTCCTGGACTGCTTGAGCCTGATGAGTTCGAGGTTCTGGTCCGCCAGAAGGACGAATACAATGGGGAGCTTCCGTCTCCGCGCCAAGGCCATTTCGCCCGCCATCATTAAAAAGCCTCCGTCGCCGTTTACGCAGACTACTTTCTTGTCCGGCCTGCAGAGCTTGGCGGCGATGGCGGAGGGTACGCCGAAGCCCATGGAGGAGTTGCCGTTGGTCATGATCTGCAAACCCGGTTCCGGTGTCCTCCAGGCTTGGCCGATGAGGTGAGTGTGGGCTCCCACGTCGCAGGTCATGATGCCGTCCTCGGGGAGGATTTCCCTGAGTATGGCCAAGGCAGCCCTGGGTCCGAAGCTGCCTTCGGGCGGGGCCAGGTCGGCGAACATCTTCTGCTTTCTTTGCTCCAGGGCTGTTTGGTCCCAATCGGAGGTCTTGGCCGGGAGGGCGGCCAGATATTGCAGGGAAGCGCTGATGTCACCCACGATGTCGCAGACCCCGGGGTAGGCCGCCCGGTCTATGTCAGCCTCGACGTTGTCCAGGCTGAGCAATGGGGCCTTGGGCATCCAGTCTTCGTAGTTGAACTCCACGGGGTCGTAGCCCACGCTGATAACCAGGTCGGCCTGTCTGTGGGTTTCGGCCACCCTGTCGCTCAGGGCGTGGAAGAGGACACCTGCGTACCAGGGATGCTCTTCCTTGAGCATGCCCTTGGCCATGGGAGTGAGAACGACGGGAATACCGTGTTTTTCAGCGATAGCGGCGATCAGCGGACCTGCCTTGGCGCGGACCGCCGAAAGGCCGACCGCCATTATAGGTTTGCGGCTGGAAGTAAAGCATTTTTCCATGGCCGAAAGCAGGGATTCCGAAGCCGGTGCCGGTTTTGCAAGCGAACCCAGTACCTGAGAAGAACTGTCTACTGAAACAGCCTGCCTACCGCCAATATCCTCGGTAAGGCCGATATGGACTGGGCCGGGTGTTTCGGAGAGAGCGATCCTGTACGCCTGGTCTACAATCTGATCCAGCCTCTCCGCGGAGAGCCTGGTTGTCCATTTGGTGAGGGGTTTGAAAAAAGCTTGCTGATCAAAGGCCATCTGCACGGTGCGGCCAAGCATAGGTTCGGGCGGCTCGCTGGACAGGGCGATCATGGGCGAGCGGTCCAGGTAGGCACCCAGTACTCCGGTGCTTAAGTTTGCAGCGCCCGGTCCGACGGTGCCGTAGCAGGCAGCGGGGACTCCTGTAAGCCTGGCGCAGACATCGGCCATAAAGCTGGCGCTGGCCTCGTTGGCCACCAGAACAAAATCCAAGCCTTGCTTGCGCATAGCTTCCATATAATAGAGCCATGAGCCGCTGGGAACGCCGAATACGAACTTCATGCCTCTTTCTTTAAACTTGGCGATCAATTGTTCAGCTACGGTACTCATATCACTCCCTCGGGCGCTCGGTAAGAGCACTCAAATATATTAAACATCATATATGATATATACTAGCATGTTGGTCACGATTTAGCAAGCGCGTTTCAGGTTAATCTTTTCCGTGCAAGGTAGAGGTTGCCCCGTGGATATGTCTTTATATACCAGTCTCTCCTGCACATCGTCTATTGTGTCCCTGGAAGAATCGATGATATATTCTATGCGATACACAACGATTGTGACGGAAATCACCCTATAGAACCGAGGCCTTCCCTATGCGGAAAATAGTAACTCTTTCCATGCGCGATCAAATCTATGAAGCGCTTCGCGAATCGATAATGAAGAATACTTACTCCCCAGGAGCGATGCTGCCCATCGACAAGTTGGCTGACGACTTCGGCGTGAGCGCCACTCCCGTACGTGAAGCTCTCGTGCGACTGGAAGCCGAAAGCCTCGTCACTCTTATTCCGAATAAAGGGGCCATGGTAACCGATATCGAAACCCAGGATATCCGCAATAATTGGGAAATGCGTCTCCTTCTCGAACCCTACGCCGCCGCTAAGAGTTGTCTTCTTATACCCGAAGCAGACCTGCTCAAACTCAAAAAAGAAATACAGGACATGAAATCCGCTCCCTTCGACAATGACCGTTATGTTGCTTCGGATACGAAGCTTCACGATACCCTCTATATACATCTTGCGAATAATGTGCTTCGGGACAGCATCCGCAGGGTGCATCAGATGTCCATTCGGATTCGGTATTTCCCTGAAGGTTCTGTCGAGATGCATAAACAAGTGGTCGATGAGGTGTTGGACGAGCATCTTTCCATCGTTGACGCACTTTTGACCCGAAATGCCGGTATGGCTGGAGATCGCGTAAAGATCCACCTGAAGAACGGGGAAGCAAGAACAATTAAGGCTTTTATTACAACCCCCGAATTCAAACATTAGCCCTTCGAATAAAACAAGAAACTGATCTGTGCTGAATTCCACTCTTGCGTACCTAGGAAACACGTGATACAATTTATCATATAGGATATAGGATATAATTTGAGCGAATATCGGCGCGTGTCGCGATAACCGGTTATGAGCCCACGGTTTTGGCGACACTGCTCTAAAGAAACTTCAAAGCGAGGTGTTGTGTGAAGAAGAATAGGGAGGAGGCTGCTCCTCAGGGCGATGCCCCCGTCGATGTGGACAAACTGATACAGAAGGTCGAGGTAGAGTCCAGATACAGAAGGAAGTTTCTGCCATTCTGGAAGATCGTGATTACGGTGATCTCGGCCGTATTTATTTCATACCATCTCTACACAGCCCGGTTTGGGATGCCCGAAGCGATAAAGCACCGCGCCCTGCACGTGGGCTTTATCCTGAGCCTCGTATGGCTCTATTTTCCTGCAACAAAAAAATCGCCCAGGGATAGGCCAAGCTTTGTGGATATCGGCTTATTCTTAGTCACCATAATCGTCACGGTGTACACGATTATATCCAGAGACGCCTTCCTGATACGGGCTGGCGTGGCTACCCTGTATAACTACATCTTTGGCGGAATTCTCATTCTATTAGTATTGGAAGCCTGCAGACGATCAGTGGGAGTGCAGCTTTTAGTGCTGGGCATAATCTTCCTGCTCTACGCGTACTTTGGAAGGATAATGCCAGGGGTATTCTCTCACCGAGGCTATACGATCCAACGGATTATCTACCAAATGTACCTTACCGCCCAGGGTATTTTCGGCATACCCATCGAGGTCTCTTCCTCTTTCCTCATCATCTTTGTCATTCTGGCCGCGGTACTGGAGCGGAGCGGCCTCGGGAAACTCTTCAACGACCTTGCCTTGGGACTGGGTGGACGGATGACCGGTGGCCCCGCCAAGGTAGCAGTGGTAGCCTCCGCACTCATCGGTACCATTTCCGGCAGCGCTGCGTCGAACGTCGCCACCACCGGCGCCTTCACGATTCCTTTGATGAAACGGATAGGCTACAAGCCCCATTTTGCCGGCGCCGTAGAAGCAGCCGCATCGACGGGCGGTCAGATAATGCCTCCAATAATGGGATCCGCAGCCTTTATCATGGCTGAATTCCTGGGCATGAAATACATAAGCATCGCGGCAGCGGCGATCATCCCCTCGCTGCTCTATTTTGCTTCCGTGTTTTTCCAGATCGACCTTCGCGCCCGCTCTCTTGGTCTTAAGGGCCTGGCCAAGGAAGACCTGCCCGATGTGAAGAGCACAATTTTCCGCTACGGCCACATGGTATTCCCCATGATCGTCCTTGTGTATCTGATGATAGAAGGCCGGACCCCTCTCTATGCCGCATTCTACACAGTGCTCTTTAC
>JAEZSM010000052.1 GCA_023421875.1 Spirochaetota bacterium
TTTGCGCTTCATCGCCGCGGCCAGGGATTGAAGGGAGTCGGCGGAATAGATTTTTCCCGTGGGATTATTGGGTGTGTTTACCAGGACAATCTTGGTCTTGGGTCCCATGGCTGCTTCCAAGGCCGCAAGGTCGAGGGAGAAATCGGACTTGGAAGGAACAGCCTTGAGCAGGCCGCCGTGGTTGTCGGCGATGAAGCCGTATTCCACAAAATACGGAGCGCTCACCAGAACTTCGTCGCCCGGTTCGAGAAGGGTTTTAAAGACAATGTTCAAGGCTCCCGCCGCCCCGCAGGTGACAATAACATTCTCGGCGCGGATGTCCTCTTTCTGTTCAGCCCTGAGTCTGGCCGCTATGGCAGCCCTGGCGGCGGGCAGGCCGGCGTTGGGCATGTAAGAATGGAGATCGGGCTCGTCGGCTTCCACGACCGCCTTGAGCGTTCGCTTGAAAATGTCGGGAGGCGGGACGTTCGGATTGCCGAGGCTGAAATCGAAAACCTTGTCCGCTCCGTAAAGGGCCTTCAGGCGCGCGCCTTCCTCGAACATCTTCCGGATCATCGAACCATTGGCGACAAAATTTTTCATCTTGGCAGAAATAGCCATGCCAGCCTCCCGGATTGGAATCTTTCGTCGGTCTCTCGATTCATTTTAGCGTTTTTGAATTACAACCTGCCGCGAAAGGGTTTTACCCTCCTCCGGATACAGGCCCGCAACCCTGGCTCTTAGCCTGGTCAAGCCAAGCAGAGTATCGATCGCGGGGGTCTCAAGGCTCACCAGGTCGCCAATCTCGGCCACGGCGCCGACCAAAGCGTCCAGCTCCAGGGGCTTCCCCGCTTCCACATCCTGGAGCATCGATGTCTTAAAGGCGCCCAGGGTGCGCGAAACGGTCAGACGATCCTCGACGCTCTGACTGATCAAGCAGCCAATCCTTTCACCCACTTCTTTGGCCTCGATCATGATCCGCCTGCAAAGTTCCTCGACCAGGGGATCGCCGAGAATCCTGTCCATCGTCGCTCCTGTCAGGGCCGAAATGGGGTTCATGGTCATATTGCCCCAAAGCTTGTACCAAATATCATTCTGTATCGCGCCAGAAACCTTGACGTCGAAGCCAGCTCGGGCGAAAAGCCCGGCTACGGCCTCGAGCCGGGCGGAGAAAGTTCCAGAGGGCTCGCCGAGGATAATGGTTTTCAAGGGAAGCGGCTCGACGAGGCCGGGTTCAGGGCAGATAGCCCCTATGTGCAGCACGCAGCCGAGGATAGCTTTTTGGGGTATTGAGGTGGAAATGACCCCATCGGGGTCGGTCGATCGCAGCCTCCTGCCCTCCAGCGTAGCCCCGAAGCCTTGGAAGAACCACCAGGGAATGCCGTTCATGGCTGAAACGACGACAGTTTGGGGCTTAAGAAGGGGTCTGAGTCTGGGCGCTAAGGCGCCGAGGGCCGGGGCTTTCACCGCCAAGATTACCAGGTCCTGAGGGCCTAGATCATCCGGGGTGTCGCTCGCCCGAATGGGCACGGCGGCTTCGGTTCGGCTTTCGGCTATTCCTTCGACAAGGCGCAGGCCTTTTTTCCGCAGCGCGGTAAGGGTTTCCCCCCTCGCCAAGCCGGAGAGTTCGCACCCCGCCCTGGCCAGACGATACCCGAGAGTGCCGCCTATGGCTCCGACGCCGACAACGCAAACCTTCATTCTGCTTCCCGAAGACGGCGCAAGGTCGTCGCGCTCACCTGCGCTCGCTTATTTCTATCAGTACACCGCCGGTCGCTTTTGGGTGGATAAAGGCAATCCGCGCCCCACCTGCGCCGTAACGGGGTTTTTCGTCGATCAGACGGACACCCTTGGCCTTGAGCTCCGCCAGGGCTGCGTCGATGTCATCGACCCTGAAGGCCAGGTGATGCACGCCCTGACCCTTGTTGGCGATGAACTTGCCGATGGGGCCTTCGGGGTCGGTGGACTCCAGGAGTTCCACCTCGGTGTCTCCGACGGGGAAAAAGGAGGTCTTTACCTTCTGCTCTGCTACCTCTTCAGTGCCATGGCAGGGCAGGCCGAGGACACTCTCCCAGATGGGCAGCGATGTATCGAGGTTTTCGACGGCGATGCCGATATGGTCCAGTTTTTCCAGTTTCATATCGATTCTCCTTTGATCAGGGCGTCGGTCAGTTCCTTGGCCGCGCCGTATATGTCTTTATTGCGCGCCTGCACCGACTCGGCAAGACTGTCCAGCCTACCGTTCGCGCCGGAGTCGGCGAGGCGATCCATGAGCTGCCAGGCCGCGATATCCCGGAGCTGCGCCCTGATGGAGCCCAGGCGTCGATTCTCCAAGGCCCCGCTCTGTCTGTCGTTCTCATATCGGGTGAGAATCAGGGCGCCGAGCTCGGGAACGCCTTCCCCTGTTTCGGCGATGGTTTTCATCACCGGGGGCAAGTCTTCCGGTTCAATCTCTTCGGTCTGCTGCGGAGCCGCAGCCCCGACTTGCCCATGGTGAAGGAGTTCGGCGCTCCGGGAGGCAAGGGTATCGGGACCTGCGGAAGGGCTCCTGCCCCGCTTGAGCGCGGCCTGGGTCTCCAGCATTGCCCGTATCTCCCGCACAACCCTGTCAGCCCCGTCCCTGTCGGATTTATTGACAACAAAGATGTCCCCGATCTCCATGATGCCGGCCTTGATGACTTGTATGTCGTCGCCCAGCCCCGGAACCGATACCAGGACTACCGTATCGGCCACCTTGACAATATCGATCTCCGACTGGCCTACACCAACGGTTTCTATGATTAAAAGATCGTACCCAGCCGCCTCCAGCACCCTGAGGGCGAAGGCAGTAGCCTTGGAGAGCCCTCCCAACTGCCCGCGGGAAGCCAAGCTCCGGATATACACCCCGGGATCGACGGCGTGTCCCTGCATGCGTAACCTGTCGCCCAGAATAGCGCCACCTGAAAAGGGACTGGAGGGATCCACCGCTATGACCGCAACTTTTTTACCCTGGCTGCGGAAGTAGCCAATCAGCTTGTCGGTGAGGGTGCTCTTGCCCGAGCCGGGCGGGCCAGTTATGCCCACTGTCTGGGCACGACCCATGGTCGAGGCGAAGGCCGACATGGCATCGTAAGCCTGTCTGTTCCCGTCCTCTAAAAGGCTGATAAAGCGCGCCACTGCCCGAACTTCTCCGTCCAGGCAGCGCCGCGCGAGATCCTCGTACATGGGTTGTCCTAGCTCCGCTTGAGGTGCGTCTTTATGAAGTCCACCGTGGTCTGGGTCGGTGTGCCGGGCCCGAAGACTTCAGCGATTCCCCTGGATTTGAGAAATGGGATGTCATCTTCGGGAATCACTCCGCCGCCGAAGACCAGAATGTCATCGGCCCCCTTTTCCTTGAGCAATTCGACGACCCGGGGGAAGAGATGGTTGTGGGCACCCGACAGAATGGACAGTGCGA
The DNA here is from genome assembly GCA_023421875.1 of Spirochaetota bacterium. Lineage (GTDB taxonomy): Bacteria > Spirochaetota > Spirochaetia > Treponematales > Rectinemataceae > UBA2256. The sequence goes on from JAEZSM010000052.1 coordinate 3,416, forward strand.
CTACATCAGCGTCCTCCTGGAGGGCTGCCTGCACTATCTGTTCCGGGGTCTGCCGCAAACCTGTATAGATCACCTCCATACCCGCGTCCCTGAGGGCGCGGGCGATTACCTTGGCGCCCCTGTCATGGCCGTCGAGACCCGGTTTTGCGACGATGACGCGTATTTTTCGTTCCATACTTCTTAGCTCCCTGGTTAGAACATGACACTGGGGCGATACTCGCCGAAGACATTTCTGAGCACATCACAGATCTCGCCCAGGGTGGCGTACGCCTTTACCGCTGTTATAATCAGCGGCATCAGGTTGTCGCTCCCCTCGGCTGCCCTTTTGAGGGCATCCAGGGCGATCGCCACCGCTTCGTTGTTCCGCTTGGCCTTGAGTGCGGCAAGTTTGGCCACCTGACGCTCTCCCACCGCGGGGTCGACCCGCAGAAGTCCCTTGGGACTGGCTTCCTTTACCTGGAACTTGTTGAGTCCGACCACGATCCGCTCGTTCTTTTCCACATCCATCTGCCAGGCATAGGCCGAATCCTGGATTTCCTGCTGGATATAGCCCTGCTCGATAGACTTGACCGCGCCGCCCAAATCGTCGATGCGGCGGATATAGTCCTGCACGCCCTTCTCGATGGAATCTGTGAGTGTTTCCACATAATAGGAGCCGGCCAGGGGATCTGGGGTCTCTGCGACGCCAGATTCGTAGGCCAGGATCTGTTGGGTCCTTAGGGCGATGCGCACAGAATCCTCGGAGGGCAAGGCCAAGGCTTCGTCTCTGGAGTTGGTGTGCAGGGACTGGGTGCCGCCCAATAC
>JAEZSM010000092.1 GCA_023421875.1 Spirochaetota bacterium
TGACCGGCTACGTCGTCAAAGGTAGTCTTCTTGTTGGGGTCAACGTAACGCTTGGCCCTGCTCTTGCCGAACTGGAAGGCTTTGTTGTTGCCCTGCATCTGGCGCATCATTATCCAAATGAGGAAGAAGCCAAAAAACCATGGAGCCAGCTCGAAAAGAATCCTCAAGGGACTAGCGCTACCTACCGCTCCCGATACTTTTACGTTTTTCTCCCTGAGCTGGGTTAGCAGCTCGAGATCGAAGTAGGGAATAGACGTGGAAAATTCCACCAGGGAACCGTCCACCGCCTTGAGATAGCCGTTGATCTCTTTCTGGTCCACGATCTGCACCGTGTCCACCTCGCCCAGTTCGACATAGGACAGAAATGCCGAATAGGGAATCTGGCGAGCCTGAGATTTGTCGCTGAATAAGAAAAAGGAGGCGAAGAGCACCATTAAAGAAAGAAAAACTGCAAGGGCCGCCTTATTGGCCTTGGGAGGGCCGCCCTGGGGTAGTTCCGGTCGGCGGGGGCTTCGATCCTGCTTGTTGTCGTCGGACATTTAAAAAACAGCTCCTTTAATACGTATAACAAAGCTCCTGCCCTTCAACGGTGCGGAGCAATCTCTGAATTTTAGCTTACTGTATCCCAGCCCTTCCATGGATCCTGGGAGTACGGCTACGATGCCCTGCCGGTCCTCGGCTATGGGCACAAAGTCCCTATGCCTGCCCTCTATGCCCCAGGAGGACAATAGCTCATCGATCCTGAGGTCCTTGTCGCCCGATCGAATCCGGTCTCCTGGCCTTCTGCTCCGGATGGTCAGCGGAAAGCTGAAGGCGGCCTCGGAAATGGCGGGGAAAGGCGGCTCGGCGCCCATATCTGCGCCTTCCGTACTGCGGGGTTCCTGCCAGGAACAAAGGACTTCCAGCCTCCCCGCCCGATAGACGGCAGCGCCTTCAACATGGAAAAAATACCCGCCTTCTCCGCGAAAATCAAGTATAGGGAGGATTCGCAGCAGGCTCTCGTCGAGCACAACCTTATACCCCAGAAGATCGCAGGCCTGGCAGCCCGCTGCAATGGAACGACTGGCTTCCCGCAACGCCCCGAAGGAGAGCCTGCTTTTGCCCGAGAGCTTGCGCAGACAGCCTGCTAGCAGACGTATGCGAAGACTCTCGGGTAAATCGAGAAAATCCGCTAGCCGCAGCGAAGCCGATCGGCCGTCCCGTGAAAAGCTGATTCTAAGGAATGCTTCCCGGGAGAGTCTGGAGAGCGCCTCGCCGTCGGAGGCCAATCTTTGGGCCGTTGTTTCCAGGCCTTTCCTCCAGCCGGAGAATTCCCTGTCCAGGACTGGAACGATAGAGCTTCGGATTTTGTTTCGCAGATACAGCGACGAGTCGTTAGTAGAGTCCCGGGAAAATTTCAAGCCTATCGCGGCGGCGTAGGCTTCAATAAGGCTCCGGGGCACAGACAGCAAGGGCCGGCAGAGCTGGACCTTTTTACCCAGACTGCGCCGCCTGGGCATGCCCTTGAGACCTTCGAAGCTGGAGGAAGCGATAAAACGTCCGATCAGGGTTTCAAGCTGGTCATCGGCGTTATGGGCTGTGCAAACCGTGCCGCAACCCGACCTTTCGGCTTCCCGCGCAAGAATGCCGTAGCGGAACTCTCTGGCCGCGGCTTCGATACCGATCTTTTTCAGCTTTGCCCGTTTCTCGATTGCGCCCGGGGGAATTGCGGCAATTCGCAGGGGCAGGCCTAATGCCCGGCAGCAGGCAATGACCTGCTCACGCTCAAGGGCGAGCTCCTGGACCGGCCGAAGGTTATGGACAACGTGAAGAATCCGCAGGGGACCTGCTTTTATAGCTGCAAGGGCATAGAGGAGCACCGTAGAATCGATGCCCCCCGAATAGGCCAAAAGGATCCCGCCAGCCCAGTCGGCCAGAAGACTCGAGGCTACCGCCTCATGAACGATTCGTACCGAAGCGTTCTCGTGCATCGCTGCTTTAGTATCCATCGTTCCTGACTTCCGTATGCAACCCCCACGCAAAGACTAAAAAGGCAGGTCCACGGGATCCTCCCGAAGACCTGCCCCTTTCGAAAAGGAATAAAAGGACCTGATCAGGCCTTGGCCTCGGCTTCCGGAGCTTCCGGAGTCTTGGCTTCGGTCTCAGTCTCGACCACGGCCTCAGCCGCTTCCTCGACCTTCTCTTCCCGGGCGAATTTGACGATCGCGATCATGGCATCAGGGTTGGTAAGGAATTTGACATCCTTGATCGGGGCCAGGTCCCGGACATGCAAGGCGTGGTTGGCTTCCAGGCCGGAAACGTCCACTTCGATGCGCTCGGGCAGGACCGAGGGATCGCATTCCACCTCGATGTCATGGGCCTGGTGCTCGAGAATGCCTCCCTCGAGAACACCCTTGGCTGTTCCCTTGAGCACGAGCCGTACGTTGGCGTGGAGTTTCTTGCCCTCCTGGACCTCGAGAAAATCGATGTGGAGGATGTTCTTGTCCACCGCGTGGCGCTGGTGATCCTTGGCGAAAACATTAAGCTTTTTGCCTTCCACGTCGAGGGTGATGATAGTGCTTTCGGTGATGCTCTTCAGGGCCTTTTCATATTCGCTAGCATAGACGAACAGGTTGTTCGCGGCCTTGCCCGCCCCGTAGACGACAGCGGGAATCCTTCCCGCCTTTCTGTTCTCGTTGAGATAGCCCTTGGTGGACTTCTTTCTATCGAAAGCTTTAAGTACAAAATGTTCCATTTGGAATCTCCTTACCACATTCGGCCATAACTGTGCCGTACTGGGACGGCAGGATTCGAACCTGCGAATACCGGGACCAAAACCCGGGGGCTTACCGCTTGCCGACGTCCCAAGAACGCGAGTGCAAACACAAGGCTGGGTGCTGTCGTATCAGTCGAATTCGGGGACTGTCTGGTCGTTTCCTGGAGCAGAAGCATAGGCTGCGAGAATCTTGTCCTGAAGTCTCGTCCTGAAATCGGGACATATGGGATGCGCTATATCCTTATATTCCCCAGTGTTCGTCCTTCTGCTAGGCATGGCGATGAAAACGCCGTTTTTCCCCTCGATGATCTTGACATTGTGCACCACGAAGCATTCATCGAAGGTGACGGTGACATACGCCTTCAATTTTCCTTCAGTCGGAACCTTGCGGATTCGGATGTCCGTTATTTCCATAGCAAGGACGCTCCTTTTGTGTACACAGCTACATGGGCTGATTCTAGCCTAGTCGCAGACTTGTTTCAAGCGGTTTTATTGCATGCAACGCCATGCCGTACAAGAGCTTTCGGACCGGTTCTTCAGCCCTTGCTCCGCTGATCCGCTCCTTGGCCTGCAGGGCTGATTCAGGGGAGTCGAAAATTCCGAACATGGTAGAGCCCGATCCCGAGACTTCGACGAATGAAGCTCCCAGGGAATAAAGAAGCGCTTCGATCTGTTCGTATACCGGGTATTCCCTGTACAGGACAGACGAAAAATCGTTTTTAAAGGACCAGCGCCGCGGGTTTTTTTTTAGATCATCCAGGATTCTGCGCCTTTCAGTTTCTACAGCCGCCCTTCCCCAGGGGATAGGCCGGTATTCAGAGCCGTTTTCGGCTCTGAGGGCGTCCAGGGCTGCGTATGCCCAGCCTGTGGATACTCCAAAAGAAGGGCAGATCAGCAGAATGCCAATATTCTCCAGCGGCTTAAGCGGTTCCACCGCTTCACCCCTGCCGTGTACAAACACGGCGCCGCCCCGGAAAAAGAAGGGCACATCGGAGCCTACCGAAAGGCCGATGCCAGCCAGTTCATCCGTGTCGAGGCCCAATCCGAAGGCTTTATTCAGGAGAACCAGGACGGCCGCTGCGTCGGCAGAGCCTCCTCCGAGTCCGGCCATGGCGGGTATTCCCTTTTGGACCACTACCGTGAGCGCCCGCCGAATTCCGTACCGCTCCGAGAAAAGTCTTGCCGCCTTATATACTGTTGTATCTTCGAAAGGACAATCGAAATCCCCTTCTACAATAATGTCTTGCTCGGCATGGCCTTCGCAGCCTTCGGCGCCGCTTTCGCCATCCTCCAGCCGAAGGCCCTTCGCTCCCATGGATTTCTTTTTTTCAGCATCTTTCCCCAGGGTCAAGCTTACCCTGTCGGCGAGGGAAACGCTCTGAAACAGACTTGCGATAGGATGATAGCCGTCTTCGGCCCTAGGACCTATGCTCAGGTGAAGGTTGATTTTGGCGTAGGCGACAGCGCTGTACTCGGTATTCATCTGGAAAAATCTATCCTCCACCACCCCTTTCTGTCAAAGCTTCGGAGGCCACTCTGCGTTTATGGCGCACTTTTCACAAAAATATAACGATACATAGTTGACAGATTCCGATATGCTCTTTAGATTTTCGTTGCCAGGACGCCTTAAGAGGACTTGACGCTCCTGAAGTTTCTTCGCATAGTTCGCGAAAAGCTGCCGTGTTGAAGCAGGACAAAGGGAGGATGCGACCATGACCCCCATTAACAGCACTTCCGTATCCAAAGGTTCGGAATGTGAATTGGCTACATTGACAGGAACCCAGCCCTGGCAGGCTTCCGGTTTTGTACTCAGGACCCCCGTTCATTTCGATGACGAATATGACGACGATTACGACGACTTCGATGACGAAGAAGACGAACTGGACGACGATGACTTCGACGACGATGACGATGACGACTTCGACGACGATTTCGACGATGATTTCGACGACGATGACGATGATTTCGACGACGATGACGAGGATGACGAGTTCAGCTATGACGATGACGTGGAATATGACGACCTGGACGAGTGAGGTTTTCACCCAATAACGATAAAAGGCCGTCCGTCGGGACGGCCTTTTCTGCTAATCAGCGCTAATTAATTATCCTTAAAACGCTCTACGCTCTGTTTTCCCGTTGGCTTTCGGCTCTACGTTCCGCCGAACCCAAGGTTGATCCTTCGGCGCTGACACTGTAGGCCTTAGCCTTGTACCAGAGCTTTTCAAGCTCATAGAAGCTTCTAGCCTCCTTGCTCATGATGTGGACGACCAGATCGCCGATATCCATGAGCAGCCAGCTCTCGTCCTCGCTGGCCACCGGCCGGTTGAGGGACGATATTTTTTCCGAATCCAGGTATTCCTCCACGAAGCGTGCGAGGCCTCTCATATGGGTTATTGACGATGAGCTGCCGAGAACGAAAAAATCCGTCCAGCCTGCGATTTCTCGCAGGTCCAGCACCTGTACGTCCTGCGCCTTGTGCTCGGCCAGGACTGAGGCGACAGCGAATGCCAGGGATTGACTATTGGACACATACCCTCCCGTTGAAATCTTTTCCGAGAATTATAGTGTAATCGGCTTTTATCGAGCCCTTGTATTCCGAAGCGTCCCCGAAATTGAGGCATTTTATGACCGCCCCGATCGATGCCAGGGCTTCTTTGTCCCCGTGGCGGTCGATGATTCTGGTGGAAGCGTATTCGAACTTGTCGGCGTTCCCCACTGCCACGACGTCATAGCCGAAGCTGCCGAATATCTCAGCGGTGCGGGCTGCCAGGCCCCGCTCCGTGGTTCCGTTGAGGATTTCCACGGTGTAGATCCTTCCTCCGCTGGAGCTGCTGTTCGCCACGCTCATGGCGCTCAGGGTTTGCTTAAGCATGTCCCGGGCGAGCTCGCCGTCGTAAAAGGGAAAGAATTTTTCCTCTCCCTCAACCATGCGGTAGGTGCCGGTGATCCGCTGCATCAGCACTGAATCGGCGTCGAGCTTGGCGATCTCCTGCAGTAGGCGGCGGAGCGCTTGGTCTGAGAAGTTGCTTTCTATGCTCTTCATGAGCACGGATGCGCTCTTTTTATTGTCCAGGTATGCAGAGTTCTGGGCCAGCCGTTTGATCAGCGCTAAGGCCATTTTCTGCCGTCTCGCCAAGGCATCCGCCTCGTTTTCCTGCTCTTCCTTGTAGCGGAGGAACTGCAGAACCTTGTCGCCGTCCAGGGTTACCGCCCCGCCGGGCAGGCGCACGCCTTTTTGTCCCTGCTGGATGATCATTGAAGGAATGAAGAGCTGGAGGCCGTTGAGGTAGTCCACAAAACTGCTCAAGTCCTTTTCGTCGAAGAGAAGATAGCCGTTGAGGGGGATATCCAGGTACCGTGATACCTCGGTGGTGAAGCTCTTTGGGCTGTTAGCCTTGAACGTATAATCGATCCTGTCCATCCGCTTTATGGTGGTGAGAATAACCGCAGTGTTGCCGGGCACGTCCAGGAGGGCTGCCTTGGCCTTGGAGGGATAAAAGGTTAAGAGCTGGGTAGATATGGGTTTTTCGTCCTGCTGGAAAATAAGGAGAACGTTGACGGGCTGGTCAGTGCGCAGCTGGGAGCTCAAGCTTTCGGTCCGCAGGACGGCGATGCCCACGACAAGGGCTGCCAGGAAGAGGACGGCGATCAGCCAGAGGAGTATGTGGCTTTTGTCGAATTGTAGCTTTCTCATTCGCCGGTTTTATCCATTGTTAAGGCATTGTATAAGTCGATGCTGCTTTGGGCAATAGCATGGCCCTTGGCGCTGAGCCAGCGGAGGGACAGGCCGAGGGCCTGCGTCAAAAGGCGCTCGAGACTGTCCTGCGCCAGGGCGGCGGCTTCCCTGGGGCCGGTGTAGGTTCTAAAGGGTTCCATCTTGTCGGCTATGAACACTATAGAAGACAAAGGGTCCATGCTGAGGGCAGCCGAAGAATGGAGGCTAACCGCCTTGAGAATGCCAGGATCGGCGATGCCCAGCCTCTCGCGCAGGTACACCGCCGCAGCCGGGCCGTGGATGATCTTGTCGGCGAAGGATTTTTCCGTCTCCATGGAAGCGACTGCGGCCGAGACCTGGATCATGTCGGCGTAAGCCCGGGATCTGCGGGCGAGTTCCCATTGAAACTCGATACTCCTGTCTTTGACCAGGTCGTGTCCGAGCCCGGCCAGCCTGGCTTTGAGGGGGTCGACGGAAAAGCGCCGGGCGAGAAATTCGGCCGTGGCCGCCACCGAGCGGCAGTGCGCCTGTCTGGAGGGCTTGCAGAGCCTTTCCAATTCATCGAGAAGCATTGTTTCAGTCTGCGCTGTATCCATAGAGTCCGTGTTTTTCTATAAGCCTGCGGGTGCCTTCGGGCACGAGGTAGCGCCAGGCTCCTTTTTCTCTGATGAGACGGCGGATTTCCGTGGAGGAGATGGGCAGCATTCTATTGTCCAGATAGCGATGCGGATAAGCAAAGGGGAGCCTTTGGGCGCTCAGCCTGTGCACGACAATGAGTTCGACGGCTTTAGAAAGGGCTTCGGCCTCCTTCCAGTCGGAAAAACCCTCCAACAGGTCGTCTCCGATGACGATGCAGGGCCGTGCTTCCACAAGTCCCTGGGATTGGAGGATGCGCAGCGAATCGATAGTGTAGGAGACTCCGGCTCTGTCCAGCTCGCAACGGCTTACCCCGAATCGCCGATCGCCCTCGATGCCCGCTTGCAGCATCGCGGCCCTGTATTCAGCCCCGGGATCTTCCAGAGCCTTGTGGGGGGGAATGAGGGCAGGTAAAAAAAGGATCCTGTCACAGCCTGTCGCCAGCAGCACCTCTTCGGCCATCACGAGATGTCCGACATGAAGAGGGTTGAAGCTGCCGCCGAAAAGTGCTGTTTTCACCCCAGGAGATCCTCGTCCGACATATCGAAGGGATCTTCGCCACCTGCTGGCTCGTGGTTTTCTTCCCCGGGAAGCAGCTCTTCCGCGGCCTGGGCAGCCTCCGTAAGGCGAGTCTCCTCGGCAGCGACCTGTCTAAAAATTGAATCCTTCAGCTCAGCAAGGCCCTGCCCTGAGAATACCGATATTCCTAGGACTTCCTCGGCTGGATTCAAGGCCTTGAATTCCTCGTAACGCTCCAGGGCTTCGGGCAGGTCCAGTTTGGTGGCGATGAGTATCCTTTTCTTGGCCGCCAGCATCGGCGAAAAAGCCGATAGTTCTTCCAGAAGCACAGGATAGGCCTGGCGCCAGTTTTCGTCGGACAGATCGACAAGAAAGGCGAGAAAGGAAGTCCTGGAGATATGTTTCAAAAACCTCACGCCCAGCCCTACTCCCTCGTGCGCCCCCTCGATGATGCCGGGGATGTCGGCCAGGATGATGTCCCTCTCATGGATCGTCAGGACGCCCAGGTTAGGGATTTTTGTTGTGAAGGGGTAGCTGGCTATCTTGGGCCTGGCGTTGGTGAACGCATTTAATAGACTGGATTTCCCAGCGTTGGGGAATCCCACGAGTCCCACGTCGGCGATGAGGCTGAGCTCTATTTTCAGCTTGCGTTCCTGGCCTGTCTGTCCGGGCATCGCGAAGCGGGGGGCCTGGTTGACCGAGTTCTTAAAGTGGGTATTCCCCCAGCCGCCCTTGCCGCCGCTTAAAAAAACCCAGCGTTCCCCATCCTTGCCCGCCAGGTTTCCAGTATTGCCAGAGGACTTTCCCAAGCGGGACAAGCTGAAGTCCTTCACTATCTCGCCGGTTTCTGCATCCTTGACGATAGTTCCGGGAGGAACCGGGATGATGACATCCTCCCCATCCTTGCCGTGCATGTTCCGCCCCATGCCCGGAAGGCCGTTCTGCGCCTTGAAGGTCTGGCGGTAGCGTAAAAAGGACAGTGTACGCACATTGTGCTTTACCACAAAGACGACATCCCCGCCCTTGCCGCCGTCGCCACCGGCGGGGCCGCCCATGGGTACGTATTTTTCGCGCCTGAAGGCTATGCAGCCGTCTCCGCCGGAGCCAGAAGCGACAGTTATGGTCGCTTCGTCGGCAAATTTAATCACCTGGTTTTCCTCATTTTACTAAAAAATAGCAGTCCAGCCCTCTCCAGGCAAGACATAAAAAAAGCCGCTCTTGCTTCGAGCGGCTTTGCGGTTACTACCTTGAAGGTCAATCAGCCTAAGGAAGCTTCCTCAGGCCTGTTCGGCCGGAAAGGGCTGGACCTGGGCATACTTCTTGCCCCGGACTTCCTTGAAGGAAACAACGCCGTCCACGAGGGCGTAGAGCGTGTCGTCCTTGCCGATGCCTACGTTTTCGCCGGGATTTATCTTGGAACCCCGCTGCCTGACGATGATAGAGCCGGCGCTGACCGCCTCGTTCGCGTATTTCTTAACACCCAGATACTTAGGTTGAGAGTCTCGACCGTTGACGCCCTTGTGTGGCATGTAATTCCTCCCCTGCTTGCTGCGGCTTAGGCGCCGACGATTTCCTGGACGGTGACGAGGGTATAGCGCTGCCTATGGCCCTGGGTCCTTCTGTAATCCTTCTTCGGCTTGTACTTGAAGACGATTACCTTGTCTGCCTTGAGTTCGGCCTCCACCGTCGCCTTGACATTGGCTCCCTGCACATAGGGCGATCCGACCTTTACGCCGGACTCGTCAGAGAGCAGCAAAACCTTGTCGAAGGAGAGGCTCGCGCCTGCTTCCTCTTCGATCCTGTCTACCTTGAGCTTGGCGCCTTTTTCGGCCCGATATTGTTTACCGTTGATTTCTACAATTGCATACATCTTTGCTTCCTCGTCAATTAAACCATACGTAGCGCGCCTTTATACACCGATAGTCGTGAGACTGTCAACCGGGGAGCCTTGGCGGGACGCTCACATAAGCTCAAGGAAGGGTATGCAGAGCAGTCCGCAGACCTGTTCCAGGGTAGATTTTACCGCCTTGACCAGCAAGAGTCTGCCTGTGCAGAGCGCGGGATCGGGGTTGGAAAGCACGGGGTTGTCTCTATACCAGGCTGAGAATTCCGCAGCGAGCTCGTGGCCGTAGGCTGCGACAATGGAGGGCTCCTTTACGCGCGCCGCTCCCTCCAGCGCTCCCGAATAGGAGGCCAGACAGCGGATGAGGGGCCAGTCCGACTCGTTGTTCAGCGCTGCCGCTCCTACCTGGACGATTTCGCCCGACTGCAGGCCCTGCCCCGATCCTGCCTCGGCCCCCTTTCTGAGAATCGAGCAGGCCCGGGCTCCCATGTACTGAATGTAGGGTCCTGTGTTTCCGGTAAAGGAAAGGGACTGCTCCGGGTCGTACAGCATGTCTTTGGTGGGCGAGGTCTGGAGCAGGTAATAGTGGAGCGCTCCGAGGGCGACCTTTTCGGCTACCGCCGCCGGGTCGCCGACCATGGAATCCCTACCCTTGGCCTCAATTTCTTTTTGGGCCAGGGCGGCAAGCTCATCGATGAGATCGTCGGCGTCCACCACGGTGCCTTCCCTGGTCTTCATCCTGCCGGAAGGAAGGTTGACTAGGCCATACGCCAGGTGAAAGAGGTTTTCCGACCAGGCATAGCCCAGGCGGCGGAGAATCTCGAAGAGAGCCCTGAAATGATAGTGCTGTTCGCTGGCGACGACATAGACCAGTTCGTCGAAGGGCCAGTCCCTGCTTCGCTGGATGGCCGTGCCGATGTCCTGTGTGATGTAGATACTCGTGCCGTCCTTGCGGAGCAGCACCTTCTTGTCCATGCCCAGGTCTTCCAGATCGACCCAGATTGAACCGTCCTCGTCCCTGTAAAAGATGTGCCGCGCCAGGCCATCCATCACTTCAGCCTTGCCCCTGGTATAGGTGAGGCTTTCGAAATAGTAATCGTCAAAACCTACGCCTTGCCGGGCATAGGTTGTCTTGATGCCCTCCACTGCCCACTGGTTCATCCTTTTCCAGAGCTTAAGGGTTTCCTCATCCCCCGATTCCCAAAGCCTGAGCAGCTCCTGGGCTTTTTCCTCGGCCTTGGGGTCTTCCTTCTTGAGCTGATTGAAAAGCACATAGTACTTGCCCACGAAATGATCACTCTTGAGGCCTTCGTCCTCGGGGCTCCGCCCTCCTCCGTATACCTGGTAGGCCAGCATGGATTTGCAGATATGGATTCCCCGGTCGTTGATGAGATTTACCTTTTTCACCTCCGCCCCGGCGGCTTTGAGGATTCTAGAGAGAGATTCTCCCAGCACGTTGTTGCGAAGATGCCCCAGATGGAGAGGTTTGTTGGTGTTGGGACAGGAAAATTCCACCATGACCCTTCTGCCGGCAAAGGGCAGCGAGGAATTCCAGTCCTTCGTATCTCCCCTGGCCAGCACGTCCGCGATGACGGAAGCCCTGTCGAGGAAAATGTTCAGGTAGGGGC
>JAEZSM010000105.1 GCA_023421875.1 Spirochaetota bacterium
GAGCCGGATACTTCGATGGCGTAGTCCACACCGATGCCGCCGGTTTCCTTCATGACCACTTCCAGGGGGTCTTCGTCGGCGGTGGCTATGAGCCTGTCGGCGCCCAGGGCCTTGCCGATGGCCAGCCTGGAAGCCCGGGTTCCCGAGAGGAAGATGCGATTGGCGCCCAGGGCCTTGGCGGCGGCTACCGAAGCCATGCCCAGGGGGCCGGGGCCGATGACCAGGACGTTCTGGCCGGCGATATAGCCACCCATGGTTTCGTAGCCATAGAGGGCGCAGCCGAGGTTGGTGACCAGGGAGGCTACGTCGAAGGATACTGAGTCGGGGATTCTATGGACGGTGTTGATATGGTTGACCACGTACTGGGCGTTGCCGCCGGGGGTGGTAAAGCCGTTGGCCCTGTGGCCTTTCTTGGTGTTGCCGTAGTTGAGGCAGGAGGTATAGTCGCCTAAGCGGCAGTTTCTGCAGCGGCCGCAGCCGTTGTGGGCTTCCACCGCCACCCTGTCGCCTATGGCGAATTCGTCCACCGTGTCGCCCAGGGCGACGACAATGCCGGAATATTCATGGCCGGTGATATGGACTCCGTAGGGAGGCTGTCCGGGAAAGGCTTTATGGATCAGGGCGACATCGGTGCTGCAAACGGCACAGGATTCCACCTGGATAAGCACTTCCTGGGGGCCGGGTTTGGGTACCGGAACGGTTTTCAATTCCTGATGGTCCGGGCCCATCAATACCAAGGCCTTCATTGTTTCGGGCAAATTCATCGCATCCTCCCAATTGTTTATTCACAAACGGATAAAATCAAATCGCGATGAGCCGTTTTCCAAAGCCTCTTTGGCTCAGGGTTTAGCTCATATTGTTCTACAATTATACAAGACATATGAGGCTTGTCAAGCAAAGATATCAGCCGGGAAATAAATATAATTGTAGGACTGTTCAACAATAAAAGTCCGTGGTACCATTCCATACTATGAAAGCACTAGTTTTAAAGGCCTATAACAAAGACCTTGTGATGGAAGAATTACCGATTCCTTCGCCCGGCCCCCTCGAGGTGCTGATGAAGGTTCACTACTGCGGTATCTGTGGTACTGACTTGAAGATAACCGGAGGAAAGCTACCGGGAATTATTAATTTGCCCCATGTCCCGGGACACGAAATAGCCGGCGAGATAGCCGCCGTCGGAGCGGCCGTCAAGGATGTGGCGGTAGGTGATAGGGGTATTGCCTATCTCTATACTACCTGCCATGACTGCGAGCTCTGCCGTACCGGCAGGGAAAATATTTGCTACAATCTGCGACGCCTGGGCTTCGAGCTGCCCGGGGGATTTTCGGAGTACGTAAAAATGCCGGTCTACAACTTCTGCAAGGTTTCTCCGGATTCCAGGCTGGAGGAGATGGCGGTGCTCACCGACGCAGTGGCTACGCCCTACCATGCGCTCAAGAGCGTGGCGCCGGTTAAGGAAGGGCAGTCTGTGCTCATAGTCGGCGCCGGCGGCTTAGGCCTGCACGCTGTACAGTTGGCAAAACTCGCTGGAGCCAGGGTTGCGGTGGCGGATGTTAAAAAGGACGCGCTTCAAGCTGCGGGGGGCTTTGGTGCCGATCTTTTGGTGAACAGCGCCGAGGTGGACGCTAAAAAGACTATTCTGGACTGGACCGAGGGCAGGGGCGTGGATGTTGTGCTGGAAGGCGTAGGCCGACAGGCTACGGTATCCTGGTCCCTCTACTGTCTTAAGCCGGGTGGAACCCTGGTAATCATGGGCTACGACCCGCCTAATCCCATCACGGTGAATACCAAGGACATGCACTACAACGAGTGGAAGATCTGCGGCACCAGGGCGGCTACCAAGCAGGACCTTGTGGAGCTTATCGCCCTGACCGAGGCAGGCAAGCTCAAGCCGGTGGTGTCAGCTGTTTTACCTTTTGAAAAGACCAACGAGGGATTGGCCACGGTAGCCCAGGGCAAGACCCTGGGGAGAATAGTGATTAAGGTTCTGTAAGCGACATTTTAGATAGGTATACGGCAACTTCAAGGCCGGCGGCGCGGTGACGCGCCGCCGGCCTTTTTACCAACAAGGTTCGAGGAACTAATCAACCCTTGTTGCGCTCTACGGCGGCGAAATTTTTCCGAGTGGCCAGGAAGTAAAGCAGCGCGACTGCTGAGAGCCCAATGAGTGCGAGGAAGGATTTTTCCAGGCCCATGGAGCCTGCCAATCCGGTGACTAGTTTAGTAATTCCCATGCCGCCGAGTCCGCCGAGCATAGAAAGAATTCCCAGGGCAAGACCCGTTACTTCCTTGGGAAGCAGATGGCTCGCCAGGGCTATGAGGCTGGGCATGAGGCCCGAGCAGGCCAGACCGGAGAGGGCTAGCAGCACTACTGAAATCATGCCGCGGGTAAGCCAGCCGCTTAGAAGTGTGGCAAAGAGCAACGCTAGCAGAATTGAGACAATAGTCGTTATTCGGATTTTCGAAATCAGGGTACTGACGACAATTCGGCCCGCGCCCTGGAGAACGAAAAAGATGGCAAGGACCAGACTGGCCGAAGGAACAGGGAGTCCCCGGACGCTGCTTAAAAAGAGTACCAGCAAATAAATTGTTCCGAACTGGGCGCCAATGGCTAGGGTGTAGGAGAGCAGAACGGAGAGGAAGGGCTTGTTGCTAAACATTTTCTTGTAGTTGGCAAAAAGATTTTTCATCACCCCGAGGCTGAAGGTCGATGAGGGTGCGCCGGCCTTGGTGAAGCTAAAGAGAATTCCAATTAAGAGGGCAAGGGAGCCTAGGACCTGGAATATCCTGTTCCATTTAAACCCTGCCGCCACAAAGCCGCTCACCATGAGGGAGGCGAGCACCGAACCGATGGCGAAGCAAAGGTGGAGAAGGTTTAAGTATTTGCCCCGTTGTTCGGGAAAGAGCTGTACAATCATGGTGTTGGCGCCGATGAAGAAGAGGCCGCCGCCGATGCCTATGACGGTTAAGAGTGTCAGGGTTGTGGAAAAGCTGCCGAAGGTGCCTAGAATGAGGCTACAGAGGCCGTAGAGAAATCCTCCCAGGGCGAGGACCCGGTTTTTGCCGAAAAAGTCAATGAGAAATCCGCCGAAAAAGCAAAAGAAGGCATAGCTCAGCTGGTAATAGGTAGTAACCGACCCAACCTTGCTGATGTCTACGCCAAAAAACTTCTGGATCGGCGGAAGACTGGCTCCTATGGTTGAGATGAGGGCTCCCAGAAGTCCCAGGGACATAAAGGTCATGCCAAGCACTACATACTTGTTGCGGATCATAGGACCTACTGATCGTTTATTCTATTTTTTACCTTGTCTCGACTGCAAGCGCAGCCCAGTCTTTTTAAAATAGTTACTGAATAAAAGAAAGGTCAGAAGACCTTGTCCTCTGACCTTATCCATATTTGCGTTCCCATGCTAGGGATCATCGGCGAGGCGCTTCCGAATCCATCCGGCGGGAGCGCCTCGGTCGAGTATTAGTCCATGGTCCTGGTGGGATAATCGCGCTTTTCGTAGGGGATCTTGATGTCGATCTTCTGGATTTCGAGGGCGAAATCAGCCAGGTGCTTGGAAGCGGCTTCGAAATACTTCTCGCCCTTTTCCTTGGAACCGAGGAATGGATCGCCGATGGTGGCTTCTTCGACGTACTCGTGGTGCTCCATGGGAACCCAGGCGCTTTCTTCGCCCTGGAAGATAACGGTGGGAACGCCATCGTACTTGTCGAAAGCGGGTCCCATCCACTTGGGGGCGTGAGCCTTGTGGGGATGAGCGCGTTCGAGGTGGACGCACTTATCATTGTAGGCCAGGCTGGTGGAGGTTTCCATTTCGCCGGAGTGCCAGGCGGGGTGCTCGACCATGAAGTCCTTTACCAGGCCGTCTTTGCGCTCCGTGGGGGTGAGGAACCAGCAGCAGAAGCAGCCGGTCTCATAGGTCAGTCTGCGCAGGGGTTCATCGATAACCTTCTGGTTGGAGGCATGATGGCTGACGAAAATGAGCTTGCTGAAGCCGTGGTAGATGAGGGAGCGGCCGATCTCGTAAACGACGCGCTTTAAGGTATTGCCGGTGAGGGTGATGGTGCCTACGCCGTCGTTGCACTTGCCCATGTGGTGGGGTGAATAGCCGAAGGGCATCAGTGGAGTGAAGGGGACCTTGGCCTTGTTGGCGGCCCGGCGGCTCACTTCGATTGTCACCCAGGCGTCGGTTGCCAGGGGAATGTGCGGTCCGTGCTTCTCGTGGGATCCGATGGGAATGATGACAGTGTCTACGCTCTTGAGGATTTCTTTGACGTCCGGATAGGACATCTCTTCCATCGCATAGGTCCACATTTCTTGTGCCATAGTGCTTCTCCTTTACAAAAAATCTCTTAGTAAGACTATTTCATTCGGCCAAACGGCCGGCTCTGCCCTTTGTTCAATCCTTTACCTTGTTTTGCAGTCTTTCCCAATTTCCGCTGAAACTGGGAGCCCTGCCCTCGAGTACCGCCAAGGCATTCTCCGCCGCGCCTTTAGCCAGGAGAGCGACGCCCTCTTTGGTGAGCCCTGCGGTGTGCGGGCTCAGGATGACCGATTGCATGCCCATGAGAGGGGAATTGGGGTCCGGCGGTTCATGCGCCAGGACATCCAGGCCGGCTCCAGCGAGATGACCTGATCGGAGGGCTTCTACGAGAGCGCCTTCGTCCACGATCTCGCCCCGGGCGGTGTTTATAAGAAATGCTCCGGGTTTCATTGCCGCCAGGCGCTGGGCGTTGATGAATTTTTCGGTTTCCGGCGTGGCGGGTACGTGAAGTGAAACAAAGTCGGAAGCTCCGAGCAGCTCGTCGAGGCTTTCTACAAGGCTAATGCCGCTTCCCTTGAGCTGTTCGGGCTTGAGATAGGGATCGTAGGCCAGTACTTCAATGCCCAGGACTTGGGCAACGGAGGCGACGATTTTTCCGATTCGTCCGAAGCCGACCAAGCCGAGAACCTTCCCTTCGAGTCCCATGGGCTTGTATTCAAAACGGGAGCGGAAGTTTCCTTTACGGGTCTGTTCGTCCAGGTAGGGCAGCTGCTTGGAGAGGGCCATCATAAGGGCTAGGGCGTGCTCGGCCACGTAGCGGTCCTGGGGGCCTTTGACGCCGGCGACAACCACGCTGAATTCGGTGGCCGCGTCGATGTCTACATTATTAAGACCACCACCGGTGCGCGAGATAACCTTGAGTCGGGGCGCGGCGGCTATCATTTCCCGGGAGACTTTGGTGGCTGTTCGAAGTATAAGGGCGTCGGCGTCTTTAAGGAGGCGGCCGACGGTTTCGTTTGAAGGATCGGGGCTGATAACTACCTCGGCCTTGCCCTGCAGAGCGGTCAAGCCAGCGGCTTCGATGGGTTCGGAAAGCAGGATCCTAAACACGCGGGAACTTCCTCATTTTCTCCATGATTGTAGAACCGTCATATTGTCCTACCGTTATCCAAGGATAAGCCCCATATCGCGAATTTGTCAAGCGAAGATTTTTCGATTCCTAAACTATATATAGACTAACTTGTATATCTGAATTTTCGAAATACATTGTGGCGTTTTACCCAAGAAACAATGAATTTTCTACCTTCATAAAAACAAATTTAAAAATGTGGATAAAATTAAAGTTGACAAATCGGAATATGTATAGGACAGTATAAATGTAGGACAAATCTGTCCCAGGAGGCTTGTTGATGAAAAGAAGCGTATTCTTTATCGCAACATTGGTCCTCGTTCTGGCCATGGTATTCCAGGCTGGAGCGGCGCCCAATCCAAAAGAGTTCAAACTCGGCTTTATGAGTTCCTTAAGCGGTACCTTCGCGCCCTTGGCCGAAACCCAGCGCAAGGGAACACTGCTGGCGGTGGCCGAGATCAATGAGCGTGGCGGTTTGAACATGCCGTGGGGCAAGGTTCCCGTTAAGCTTATCATCAAAGACGACGAAGCCAAGCTCGATGTAGGCATTCGCCGCTATCGCGAGCTGGTGGAAGCGGGTATCAACGGGTTCACCGGAACCTGCTGGAATCCCATGGCCGCGGCGCTCAACGAAGAGTCCAAGCTCAATCCGATGCCCATGATCGCGGCCTGCGTTCCCGCCATCGATTCCTTCAAGAAAGGCAACCCGGCCCCCGGTTCTTACTCCGTGGCCTTTACTCCCTGGAGTATCGGATACCTGGCCGGACAGTCTGTCGTGGACGGCTTAGGCAAGAAAAAGATTTTCTTCATCTCCCGCTCCGATTCCTGGGGAAACACAATCTATGACGGTCTTAAGGCTGCTCTGGCCAAGGTCGGCGGCGAAGTCGTCGGCTTTGCCGAATTCCCCCTGGGCAACGTCGATTTCTCGTCTGCCATCAATAAGGCTATGCAGGTCAAGCCGGACGTGGTCGTAACCGTACAGACCGGCGGCGACGCCATTGCCCTGTACAAGCAGGCCTACGATATGGGCCTTATGAACGTTACCACGGTCTTCAATTCCTGGACCATGAACTATGTGGCGGTGACCATTCCCAGAGCCACCCTGGCTCAGATTCCCTCGCTTACCTTCCACTACTATGATGTCGAAGGCATTGAGGACAAAGCTCTGGCCGAAAGGACGAAGAAATGGGCCGAAGCTCACATGAAGATGTTCGGCGGCGAGCCGCCCGATGCCTATACCACGATCGCCTACATGGCTGCGACGATCATGTTCGAAGCGGTGGAGAAGGCCGGCTCATTCGATGTGGACAAGGTTTCCAAGGTTCTGGCGACTGAAAAATTCCAGACTATCAAGGGTGAATCCTATTTCCGCGAGGACCATGAGCTTGTGAACGAGTACCTGGCATACCTGGTTTCCGGCAAAGCCAGCGGAACCAATATGTGGGATCTCTACAAGGTCGAAAAAGCTTTTGGTGGCGAGGATCCCCTGCCCACACTCAAGTCTCTCGGCTACTAAGATTCTGCTTTTTAGATCGTAATCGTTTCTAGATACGGCGAGTCCGGGCGATAGCCCCGGGCTCGCCGTTTAAAGGGATACAAGAATATGGGAACAATAATAAGCACTGCGGGAGTAGTGAAACAATTCGGCGAATTCAAGGCCGTGGCCGGGGTCGATCTGGAGATCGAAGAAAACGAGACCGTTGCCATAATAGGGCCCAATGGTGCCGGTAAGACCACATTCCTCAACATTCTTACCGGGCTCTATCTGCCTGAGGCGGGGTCCGTGTATTTCCGGGGCAAGGATGTGACGGTACAGAAACCGGAGGCCAGGGTTGCTTCAGGCGTCTTGCGGACCTTTCAGATCGTACAGGTATTCGATAATTTGACTGTTTATGAAAACATGGCTCTTTCCTATTACCGTAAGAAGGAAAAGAGTTCCATGCCCGCCAATATGTTTTTTGTAAATTTTTACAAATCGAAAGAAATAGCCAAGGCAGTCGACGAGACTCTTGCGCTTTTTGATATCAGCTCCAACAGGGAAACCCAGGTGGGTAATCTTTCGCTGGGCTTGAAGAAAAAATTGGAAATCGCCATGTCCTGGATAGCCGATCCGGATGTGCTCATTTTAGACGAACCCTTTGCCGGCATCGGTGATCAGGAAATCGACGAAATACTTACGATAATGCAGCGGATACAGCATAAAAAAACGATTATCCTGGTAGAACACAAGGTGTCGAAGTTGAGCGGCATCGTAGACAAGCTTGCGGTAATGAGCGATGGTAAACTTATTGCCGTAGGTTCTTTCGATGAGACGATGAATGATCCCGTTGTTAGGGAAAGCTACTGGAAAATAAGCTGTGAAGAAGGCGAAGAGGGAGAAAAGGCTTCTTCGAGCATTCAGAGCATTCTCAAGGGCAGCGTCAAGGTTATGAGCAACGAAGAGCCGGCTGATACGGGCTCTAAAACCGAACTTCTCAAGGTTGAAAAACTCGACGCGGGATATGGACAGCTTAAGGTTGTCTTTGATGTATCGCTCAACGTTAATCAAGGCGAGATTGTCATGCTCGCTGGACGTAACGGCGCGGGTAAGACAACATTATTCAGAACTATATGCGGCTTTTTGCCCAAGATGAACGGTAGGGTAAATTTCCGGGGCGAAGATATAAGCTCGCTTGAAGCCTTTAGGGTGGCCCAGAAGGGAATCAAGTATATACATCAGGACAAGACGGTTTTCAGGTCTCTTACGGTAAGGCAAAACTTCGAACTCTCATCATATGCCACGAAAGATTATAACCTGGAAGAGGTACTGCCATTCTTCCCTAAACTGAGAATCCTCATGGACAGAAAAGCCGAGGCTTTGTCCGGCGGAGAGCGCCAGATGCTGCTCATGGCCATGGCACTTTTAGGTAATCCTCCCCTGGTTTTAATGGACGAGCCCACGGAAGGTCTCGCGCCCCACGTAATCGAGGATTTGGCCGCCATATTCAAGGAACTGAAGAAAAAGACTACCCTCTTTATCGTTGAGCAGAATCTTCCCTTGGTCGCCAGCGTGGCCGATAGGGTGTACTCCATGAAAGAAGGCAAGATCGTGGCCGAGACCAGCAGCAGGCAGGATATCTGCAATCTGGAATTCGAGAGGTATCTATGAGCAAAGCAAACTCAGTTCAAATAAGAACTAACGCTATAGCGCCGCACAGGCGGGGCTTGAGCCTGGTCTTTCCCTTTCTTTTTGTTGGACTTCTTATCGTTGCGCGATTTATGTTTCCCAACAAAATGACTTTTTTGGTTGAAGTGGCTACTTTTTCTATTTACGCCATGGGTAACAACATTCTTATGGGGTATATGGGATTTATTTCGTTCGGGCAGCCTTTTTATTTAAGCAGCGGAGCCTATACCGCGGCACTGTATTTAGCGTACGTTGGAAGGAATCCATTGATCGCGATTGCCTTAGCCATTGTAACCGGGCTTGTCGTCGGCGGAGTATTCGGCACCATATTCATGCGGCTTAAAAGCTCGTATTTCACCCTAATAAACGCTGCGCTCTGCGCCATGGGGCTGTTCATGTTCCAGCGTCTATTGATCGACATAACGCGGGGAGACGACGGACTTTGGTATCGCTCTCGAATGCTGGCGACGCCGCTTTTGGACATACGGTTTCCTAAAAACTTTTTCTTCTTTGTTATGGCCGTACTGCTGATTGTGCTCTTGCTTTACAGGCAGCTGCATCGATCCGCCCTTGGCAACGTCTTCAGGACTATTCAATCCAACGAGGAAAAGATCCAATTCCTGGGCTACAATCCTTTCAAAATCAAGGTGATGGGTTTTACGCTTGCCACCGTGATGGCTTCTTTTGCGGGAGCTTTGTTCGCGATCAATTTTGGTTTTGTAAATCCCAACATGGGCGAAAACTCCCGGGCGATCGAAGTAGTTGTGGCAACGCTGCTCGGCGGTGTGGGGTCTCTGTACGGGCCACTGTTCGGCACCCTGGGGTTTCTGGGTATCAAAGATATCGTCAGCAATTTTGTTTCCCGTTGGGAATTTGTGGTCGGCATTGTCACCATGTTGATTCTGTTCAGGTTCAACGAGGGGATCTGGGGCTTCTTTCTCAATGCAGGGGCTTGGCTTAAGGGTCGCATAGGCCGTGGCGCTTCCGCGAAAAAGGCGAGGTGAGTGTATGGATAAGTGGATAACCGCGATATTATACGGCTTCAGTTCCGGAGCCATTTTGTTTTTAGTCTCTCTGGCCCTCTCTATCGGCTACGGGCTCATGCGCGTGGTCAATATGGAGGCAATGCTTTATTATTCTTTCGGGGCCTACGCGACCTATGTCATCGTCTCGCAGACGGGGAGCTTTATTCTCGGGGCGATTGTGGCCATGGCGATAGGCGCCCTCTTGGGTCTTCTGGTGGAAACCCAGTTGTTGAGAAGGCTTTATCATAGAAAGATGATGTTCACCATGGTGGCAACCTACAGCTCTTTCTTAGTGGGCATTGGTGTTATCCAGATGGTATGGGGCCTGCAGCCCAAGCCTGTTTCATCGCCCACCACGGCCATCGTGACAATTCTGGGAGCCAATATTCCCTTATACAGGCTTCTCGTCATCGCCACCGCGGTGGCTGCCTATATCCTGATCCAGACAATGTTGAATAAAACCATTGTGGGAAGGGCTATTCAGGCGGGGGTTGAAAACCGCGATAACGTCCAAGCCTTGGGAATCAATATCAACAAGATTTTCACCGGCACCTTCGTGGTGGCTTCGGCTTTCGCCGGATTGGGCGGCGCGCTCAACGCGCCCTTGATAATGGTCGGCCCTTATATGGGCTTCGATATGCTCCTTTTGGCCTTTATTACGGTTATCGTTGGAGGACTGGGTTCGATCAAGGGGACCGCGCTTTCGGCGATCCTTATCGGCCAGGTAATAAGCGTGGGTGGCACAATCTGGGGACCGCTGGCCTACGTAGCACCCTTTATCGCCATGTTTATTGTTATCCTCGTAAAGCCTACGGGTCTTATGGGTGTGAAGAGCGCGGCGTATTAAGGGGATTGTCACTATGGTCAAAGACAGGAATGCGATTAGGGAAAAGGCTTACCAGAAGGGCTTTGAATTCGAGCGAGACAACAGGGGCTGTGCCCAGTGCTGCTTTGCCGCGCTCCAAGAGGCCCTGGATATGCGCAACCCCGAAACCGACGCTATTTTCAGGGCTGCCTCCACCATGGCGGGGGGCGTCGCCGGGGAGGCGGACGGGCACTGCGGTGCCTACTCCGGAGGCTTGCTCATGCTGGGCTATCTCTTTGGCAGGGAGCGGGACAAGTTCTTCGATCCCGACAAGTCTAGATACAAGGCCCGGGACTATGCGTCGGCGTTCCACAAAAAATTCATAGAAGAATACGGCTCGGTGACCTGCGAACACATTCACCGCAAGATTTTTGGGCGCACCTATTATCTGCGGGATGAGGACGACAAGGCCAAGTACATGGCCGAGGGAGCCTACGTGGACAAGTGCACCAATGTGGTGGGTAAGGCAGCGGGCTGGGTTGTGGATATTCTGGCCGACGCGGGCGAACTAGAGTCGGTCTAGTCGCCGGATCCGATAGGTGAAGAATAAAAAAAAGCCCGGCACAATGGCCGGGTTTTTTATTGAGACACGCAGCAAAAAGCAACTTTCAGGCCTGGGGATGCAGAATTACCTTTACCGCTCCGTCCCGGCGTTCTCGGAAAACCGCAAGGGCGGTTTCATAGTCGTCCAGGGGAAAGCCATGGGTAACCAGGGGTTTCAGGTCGACAAGGCCCTTGGCTAAGAGGCTTACCGCCCTTGCTACATTGGCTCTTCCCTCACCGCGATTGGTGATAATGTCCTTGTCGTTGAGCGAGAGGTTTTCCAGATCGACCGTGAGGGGCTTATGGGCTATTGAAAGCATCAGTATCTTACCGTTGCGGCAGGTGGCTTTGACGGCGAGATCCAGGCCTGCCTGGGTGCCGGAGGATTCGATCGCGTAATGGATGCCCAAGCCTTTGGTGTCTTTCAGGATCACTTCTAGCGGGTCTTCGGCTGAGGCATCGATGGTGCGCTGAACCCCGATTTTTGTGCCCACCGCGAGTCTGTCGGCAAGGATATCGCTCAAATACACCTTATCGGCACTTAAGGCATTGGCGGCGGCTGCGGCGGCCAGGCCTAATGGGCCTGCGCCGATGACCAGGACCCGCTCGCCCGCGATATAGCCGCCTAGGTTTTCTATGCCGTAGAGGACGCAGCCTAGGTTTGTGACCAGGCTGGCTTCGTCAAAGGACACTGTATCCGGAATTTTATGAACCGTGTTGATGTGGTTTACAACGTACTGGGCATAGGCGCCGGGGGTTACGTGGCCGTTGCAGCGATGGTCTTTTTCCCGGTTTCCGTAATTGAGGCAGGAGGTGTAGTCGCCGAGCCTGCAGTTTCGGCAGCGGCCGCAGCCTAGGTGGGCTTCCACGGTGACCCTGTCTCCCAGTTCGAATTCATCCACGGTGTCGCCTACGGCGACGACGGTGCCTGAGTATTCGTGGCCAAGGATGGTTTGTCCATAGGGACTCTGACCTGGAAAGGGTTTTTCCATCATTCCAAGGTCAGAACGGCAGATGGCGCAGGATTCTACCCGTATCAAGACATCGGCTG
This sequence comes from Spirochaetota bacterium, assembly GCA_023421875.1. Classification (GTDB taxonomy): domain Bacteria; phylum Spirochaetota; class Spirochaetia; order Treponematales; family Rectinemataceae; genus UBA2256. The sequence continues at coordinate 12,051 of JAEZSM010000105.1, forward strand.
GGCCGGGGCTGGGTACGGGGATACGCTTCATCTCCAGCCGATTGGGGCCCATGAGCACCACGGCCTTCATGGTAGAGGGAATTGGCAGAGGAGACGTATGGCTCATCCCTGTTCTTCTACCTTTAATCCTTCTCCGGTTTTGGTGATTTGGTTCATTTCGCTTTCGATATTATCGATATGATCCTTCATGATTTTTCGGACTTCTTCGGCTTTTCCTTCTTTGACTCCCTTTAAGATTTTACGGTGATAATCGAGGGAATGGGGGATAATGCCGGGTCTGAGTTTGACTACCAGTTCTTGATTTTGGTGCATGTAATGCTGGATGGTGGAATTTATTTCCATGAGGATGTGGTTTCCGCAGGCACTGAATATGGCGCGATGGAAATCCTCGTCGTGAATGATAAATTCTTTGTAGTTGTCGGCGGATTCTTCCATTTTTGCCAAATGCTGAGCGATTATTTCCAACTCTTCGGGGGTGGCGTTTTCGGCCGCCAGGGCAACGGCTTCTGGTTCGATGATCCTGCGTACTTCAATTATTTTTTCCACATCCCGGTGCTTGTGGATGCGGTCCAGAAAGCCTTCCATAATGTGACTGGAACTTGCGATGGCGCTGACATAGGTGCTTTTGTTTCGCCGTTCTATAAGGCCGAGATACACTAAGACCCTAAGCGCTTCGCGTACGGTGCCTCGTCCGACGCCCAGCTGCAGGGCTAGGTTTTCCTCCGAGGGGAGCTGCTGACCTGGCTTTAGTTTCTGCTTGAAGATCTGATCTTTCAGATACTCGATAATTTGCTCTGTAACCGAGCTTCTATCGATTTTTGCAAACTTCATATCGAACACCTCTGTACAATAGTGATCGGTCGAGGCGCCTTTTTTAAGGTCTCGGCATTCAGTAATTATTGAATAATACTACTCGAGCCAATTTCAAAAGTCTGTTTACTTTTGAAATTGGCTTTGTAGTTTCGTCCATTTTTATGATAAAAGCATAAAAATGGACGAAACGTACGCACCTTAAAGGTAGCTTTTGCAAAACTCGTCTGACTTTTGCAAAAGCCTCACTCAAGAAAAGTACTATATCATACAATACAACAAGGGGCAAATGGATTTTGTGTTTCACCATGTGGAAACAAAACCAGCATATGTAAAAAACAATCGAGCGTTGATACTTTTTTCTCGATTTAGTGTTTTTATATATGCCGGAACTATGATCAACGATTGACAGGAGACCGTTGTAGTACAGTATAATGATCACACTCTGGAACCGATCCCCGTCAGTCTGCGGGCGTCTTCACATCATCGCGGTTCCTTTTGTCTAACCACAGACATATCAATTTGCTTGGAGGTTTTATGAGCCAGCCTACAATGATGCGCGCCGCCGTGCTTCACGACTGGAATGACATTCGCATGGTGGAAAGACCTGTTCCGACCCCCGGGCCGGGAGAGGTTCTCATCAAGGTCGAGTCCTGCTCCATCTGCGGCGGAGACGTAAAGATTGTCACTAGGGGTATGCTGAAGCAGCCACCTATGGACTCATTCATCATCGGCCACGAGTATGCCGGCACGATTGTGGAGCTGGGCGAGGCGGTGGACGAGTATAAGATCGGTGACAGGGTAACGGTCGAGGTACACAAGGGCTGCGGTCGCTGCCGTAACTGTATCGATGGCAAGTACACCGCCTGCCTGAACTACGGCAATCTGGAAAAGGGGCACAGAGCCAACGGCTTTACCACAAACGGCGGCTTCGCCGAGTACGCGGTGAACCACGTCAATACGATCAGCAAGATCCCCGACAATATTTCCTTCGACGAGGCAACGATTATCACCACCGCCGGCACGGCTCTTTTTGGGCTGGAGCACATGGGCGGTTTTGTGGCCGGCGATTCGGTGGCCGTGGTAGGCCCCGGCGCCATCGGCCTCATGGCGGTGCAGTGCGCCAAGGCTTTGGGCGCCGGCAAGGTGATTCTCACGGGCACCAGGGACGAGCGGCTCGCACTGGGCAAGAAGCTGGGAGCCGATGTAGTGGTCAACCTGAAAAAGGAAGATCCCATTGCGGCGGTAAAGCGCGAGACCGGTGGCTATGGCGCCGATCTAGTGTTGTTGACCGCCGGCAACAGCGACAGTCTTCAGCAGGCCATTCGGATTGTCCGCAAGGGCGGCGACATTGTGATGGTAGCCCATTATGAGGACACCGTCTCAGCCGACTTAGGGCTCTGCGTGCAGAATTCCAACAATCTCTACACGGTTCGGGGCGAGGGCAAGCGCTGTGTGCATAGGGCTCTCGAGCTGATGCGCATGGGCAAGATCCAGGCGAAGGACCTGCTTACCCATTCCTATCCGCTGGATGAGATACGCGAAGCGTTCAGGGTGTTCATGGCCAGGGAAGGCGGGGCGATCCGTATCGTCCTTCATCCCTAAAAGTAATAATCATTTTTTTAAGGAGAACAGCGTGGATAACATGTCAATCTACCGGTACATGGATGTCGGCATTGTGCATTTCAAGGCCTTCCCCGAGATTGTCAACGGCGAGGGACCCATTGTCGAAAGCCTTCAGAAGATCATTGAAGACGATTTCTGGACCGCCATCGAAGTGGGTTGGATAAAGGACGATAAAAAGCGCCAGGATGTGCGCACCCTGCTGGAAGTGTCGGGCTTGCGGGTCTGCTATGCAACCCAGCCCCGGGTATTCGGCCAGAAGCTCAATTTGAGCGCCCTGGACCCCAAGGAGCGCAGGGCTGGTATAAACGG
>JAEZSM010000109.1 GCA_023421875.1 Spirochaetota bacterium
ATCCCTGACAAGCCTGTCCAAGTGGCGACGCTCCCTTGTTCCGTAGGCGAAAGCAAGGGGAAATTCGAGCAGAAAGGCTGAAATCTCCGGCTTGGCAGCGACAGCAATCCTGGCGGCCGGAGCCCCTGGCGGCGGCGCGGGCGCGTACTGATCATACAAAGCCCGGCATTCCGCCGCCGCTGCTCGGTAAGACCCGGTGGGACAATCTGAATCTATAAAGGGCCGTCCCAGGCGCAGGCAGACATCCTTCACCGGCGTCCTGGCTCGAACTGCCGTCTCCAGACCCCCGCGCAAAAGAAAGCCTTCGTTCCCCGGCCCGCTGATGAATGCATCAAGAGGCAGTTCGGCCATGCAAAAGCCTTCGTTGGGAACAAAACCACCCAAAACCCGCTTTAACGATGCAACAGCGGAATCCCAGCTACCACCATCCCCCGGCAGCGACAGGCCGAAGGATACATCGACCCCTTCAAAGGCAAGACCCCTACCCATATTCGAAGTATACCTATACATTTGTATAGTATCAAGAGCAAAAACTTCCTCTCTTTTGCCAAAAATACGAGGGGCTGTCCCGGATTCCTCCAGGACAGCCCCACTAAATCAGTGTCTCTGTTGCGGCCTATTCCAGCACCGCTCCCTTATTGCCCGAGGTGGTCACTCTTCGGTAGCGATTCAAGAAACCGCTGTCCACGGGCTGGACATAGGGCTTCCACAGCGCTTTGCGGCGCTCCAGCTCAGCCTGGTCCACGAGAAGATCCAGTCGTTTGGCAGGAATATCAATCTTGATCAAATCCCCTTCCTTTACCAAGGCTATAGGTCCGCCCACGGCGGCCTCTGGCGATATATGGCCCACCGAAGCACCCCTGGAGGCGCCGGAAAAACGTCCATCGGTCACCAGGGCGACTGTCTTATCCATGCCCATACCGGCCAATGCCGCAGTAGGCGATAGCATTTCCCTCATGCCCGGGCCGCCCTTGGGGCCTTCATGGCGAATTACCACTACATCGCCGTCCTTGATTTTCTTGGCAGAAATAGCGGCAAAAGCCTCCTCCTCGCTTTCAAAGACCCTGGCAGGTCCGGTATGCACAAGCATTTCCGGTGACACCGCAGACTGCTTAACAACGCCGCCGTCGGGGGCGAGGCTGCCGCGCAAGATCGCAAGGCCGCCCTTTTCATGATAAGGCCTATTCAAGGGGCGAATCACTTCCTCGTCCCTGACCCAGGCCGTGCGCAGGTTTTCACCCACAGGCTTCGCCGTCGCGGTGATACAGCCTTCATGTAGCAAGCCGCCTCCCGCTAGCCTCGCCATTACCGCCTGGACACCACCGGCACGGTACAAATCCTGGATATGATGCCCGCCGCCAGGGGAAAGGCTGCAGAGATGGGGGACTTTCTCGCCAATTTCGTTAAAAAGCTCTATGTCGAAATCCACACCCGCCGCATGTGCTATGGCTGGCAAATGAAGCGTAGTATTAGTGGAACCGCCCAGGGCGAGGTCCACCGCAACGGCATTTTCAAAAGCCTGTCGTGTGAGAATATCCCTGGGTTTTATGTCTTTTTCCAGCAGAACCATGATAGCCCGACCCGCATCCTTGGCCAGTCGCTCGCGCTCGGCGAATACAGCTGGAATTGTGCCGTTTCCGGGCAGGGCAAGACCAAGGGCTTCCATCATGCAATTCATCGTATTGGCGGTGAACATCCCCGCGCAGGAACCGCAGGTGGGACAAGCAGCGTTTTCAATTTCAAGCAGTTCCTCATCGGAAACCTTGCCGGCGATATGCTTGCCCACATTTTCGAATACCGTCGAAAGATCGATATCCTGACCCTTGTGCAATCCTGCCAACATTGGCCCGCCTGACACCACAAGGGAGGGCACGTTAAGCCGCGCCGCCGCCATGGCCATGCCAGGGATGATCTTGTCGCAGTTCGTCACTAAAACCAGGCCGTCAAAGGCATGGGCCTGGGTCATCACCTCCACCGAATCCATGATAAGTTCCCGGGAGGGCAGCGAGAACTTCATTCCGATATGGTTCATGGCGATGCCGTCACAGACACCGATGGTGGGGAATTCGATGGGCAGACCGCCTGCGGCATAAATACCCGCCTTGACCGCATCTACGATTCTGCGCAGATGCACATGGCCGGGGATTATCTGGTTATAGGCATTCGCCACCCCAATCCAAGGTCGCTCTATCTCCCAATCAGTGTATCCCGCCGCCTTCATCAAAGAGCGGTGCGGGGCCCGCCCCGGGCCTTTTTTCGCTTGATCGCTTCGCATAAATTATCTCCCACCTAAAACAAATTTCACATCAGCTAAGAATACTCCAGCCTGAGTTTGCTGTATACTGCAACCATGTTTCTGCAAAAACGGAAAGGCCCAAGGGATAAAAAGGCTTATAGATGAATAAAGAACAACTCTTCGATTCACTTAAGTCTATCGTTGTCATGGACTTCTCCAGATCCAGCGGCCCAGGTGGGCAGAATGTCAACAAACTCAACACAAAGGTAACAGCCAGGCTCGACCTGAAAAGCGTAGAAGGCCTGAGCGAAGCCGAACGACGGCGCGTCGCTGAAAAACTCATCAACCGCTTGGATGCCGAAGGCTTTTTATCCATCCAGGTTCAAGACGAGCGCAGCCAATGGGCCAACAGAACCAGGGCGCTAGAGCGCCTCTTCGACCTTATAACAAGCGCGGCGAAACGCACTCCACCGCGCATACCCACAAAGCCGGGGAAAGCCGCCAAGGAACGCCGCCTGGCGACGAAAAAAGCCCACGGCGCCGCCAAACGGGAGAGAAGCAGACCCTTCCCGGACTAAGCCACGCCAGCTTCAGTACTGGTGAACGCGCCAATTGTCGCGC
>JAEZSM010000125.1 GCA_023421875.1 Spirochaetota bacterium
GTCCGCATACTCTCGCGCGGGCCGGGCGCCGGCCCCTTATGAAGGGGCAAGTCAGCCTGCGCGCTCCCCCATGCAGGCCGGCGCCCGGCCCGCGCTGAATCAAACGAGGAGTTGACCATGTACCAAGCGGTGGTTTTCGACTTTGGCAACGTACTATGCGGATTGGATCGCATGGCTTTCGCCAGGGCGGCGGCGCCCAGGTCCAGGCTCTCGGCCCAGAAACTGGATGCGGCGCTCTGGGGCGGCAGCCTCGAGCAAGAGCATGAGACCGGGCGCTTCGATTCCCGCGGCTTCTACCGCCGGGTGGCCGAGCTCGCGGGTTTCGATCCTTCCTATTCCTACGAGGAATTCGTGACCGACTACCGTCGCATAATTCTTCCCAATCCCGACGGCGAAGCCGGTTTGATCGCCGCCAGGGAGCTGGGAGCGCGCTGCTTCGTCCTCTCCAACACCGCTTTTCTCCATGCCACCATGATCTTTGAAAACGAGGTGCTGGCTTCGATCCCCGAGTTCCATGTCCTTTCGTATAAAGTGGGTTTCATGAAACCCGACCCCCGCATTTGGCTCAAGCTGCTAAAATATGCGCAGCTCAATGCCGCCGACTGTCTGTATATCGACGATGTACAAGCCTACTGCGATACCGCCAAAGAGCTGGGATTCGGAACATTTTGCTATGACAGGACGAAGCATTTCCTTCCACAAACCCTGCAAGCCATGATAAAATAAACAGCTTTTTGAAGGCGCGGCGTCTTCGATGGCGCCGTGAAAGTCTAGTTGTTTCGGAGGTTACTATGAAACGTGTTCTTTTAGCCTTATTCTGTGTGGCGGTAGCTTTTTCGGCGAGCGCCGCGTCCAATGAAGTGGTCGTGTACACGGCCCACGAGGAATCGATTATCAACGCCCTGGTGCCGATGTTCGAAAAAGAGACTGGGATCAAGGTAAACTATGTCAAGCTCGGTTCTGGCGACGTCATCAAGCGGGCAAAGGCCGAGGCGAACAATCCCCAGGCCGACGTAATCTGGAGCATCGGCGGCGAGCAGCTTGAGGCGGAGAATCAGATTCTCCAGGCCTACACGCCTAAGGATTGGGACAAGATCGTGAGCGTGTACAAGGTTGGGACCAACTGGCTGCCCTACACGGGGATCATGAACGTGTTTGTGGTGAACACCAAGATGCTCACGCCCGAGCAGTACCCCCAGAGCTGGACCGATCTGCAGGATGCCCGGTTCAAGAAGCTGATTTCTTCCGCCGCGGCGGACAAGTCCGGTTCTTCGTACATGCAGCTGGCCAATGTGCTGGCGATATACGGAGACAAGGGCTGGGACATCTACAAGGGGATAATGAAGAACATGGTGATCTCCACCTCCTCAGGTGCGGTGCCCAAGTTCGTCAACGACGGCGAGCAAGCGGTGGGTCTGACGCTGGAAGACAATGCCTTCAGGTTTGTTGAAGGCGGTGGCCCGGTGACGATCGTGTATCCCAAGGACGGGACCGTAGCCGCTCCCGACGGCATGGCGATTCTCAAGGGAGCTCCGAACCTGGCGAATGCGAAGATCTTCACCGACTGGTGCCTGTCCAAGCCCGTCCAGGAGTATCTGGTAAACGCCATGAAGCGCAGGCCTGTGCGCACCGATGTGGCGAGCCCCAAGGGTTTACCTGCAATGACAGAAATCAAGAGCATCCCCTACGATTTCGGCTGGGCAGCGAGCAATAAAAATGCATTTGTGAAGAAGTTCACCGATATAAAGATGGATCTCGGACTCTAGCCTGAGAGCAGGATCCTGCGGCTAGGGCATTCTACTCAGCGCCGCGGGATGTAAAAAAAAGGAAAAAGCCCGGGAAGCTTGCTAAAGCTCCGGGCTTTTCTCATAATGGTAGTATCCTGTTTCGGCCCATGGAGCGTTCAATGACCTCGATTAAAATTTCTGGAGTCGAGAAACGGTTCGGCGAGCTTTTAGCCCTTTCCGACATAAATCTGGCCATAGAGAAGGGGGAGTTCTTCACCCTCCTCGGTCCTTCGGGATGCGGCAAGACGACCTTGCTGCGGACCATCGCGGGATTTTACCGGCAGGATAGGGGCGACATCTGGCTGGGCGAGGAACTGATCAACGACGTTCCTGCCTACCGGCGCAACACCGGCATGGTGTTCCAGAATTATGCCGTCTTTCCCCACATGACCGTGTACGAAAATGTGGCGTACGGGCTCAAGGTTCGCAAACTCCCCGCCCAGGAGATCGAAAAACGGGTCAAGAGCGCCTTGAAGAATGTACATCTTGAGGGTTACGAAGCCCGGACCCCGGACAAGCTCTCGGGCGGTCAGCAGCAGCGCGTAGGCTTGGCCAGAGCCATGGCCATAGCGCCACGGGTACTGCTCTTCGATGAGCCGCTTTCGAATTTGGACGCCAAGCTCAGGGTAGAGATGCGCGACGAGATCAGGGCGGTGCAGAAATCCCTGGGAATCACCGCCGTCTACGTAACCCACGATCAAGAAGAGGCCCTCGTCATTTCCGACCGAATCGCGGTGGTCAATTTTGGAAAGATCCAGCAGGTAGGACCGCCCTGGGAAATTTACAAGAATCCGGTCAATCTCTTTGTGGCCACCTTCGTGGGTAAAATAAATGCCTTGGATGTCGTGTTGGGCGAGGAATTAGGATCTGGACTGCGCCGCGCCCAGGCCGGCTCTTTGAGCTTCGCCGTCCCATCGGCGGGCACCGAGAACTGTAAAGACGCGGTGCTGGCGTTCAGGCCCGAGGAAGTGGTCGAAACCGCAGACGATGCCGCAGGTGTCAACAGGCTTGCTGGCAGCCTGGTCTCCACCGCCTTCCTGGGCACTGTGGTGAGCATGGAACTCGAACTGGGCGGCAAGACGATCGTGATCGAGCGGCACAGGCCTAAAAAAGGCGATATCCCCGCTGCGGGCGACAAGGTCGAATTCGCCGTTCCTCCGGAATCCTGCTTTGTCTTCGACAAGAAGACAGGCGCGAGGCTGCGCGCCAAGGAGGGGCGATGAACCTCCGAGGAAAGCGGGCCGATGTCTGGCACCTGGTGACGTTTATCGGATTTGCCATTGTCATTGTATTTCTGGTCTATCCCCTCTTCGACGTGTTCCAGTACAGTTTCAAGAACAAGGAAACCGGGGCTATGTCGCTGGCCAACTGGAAGGAGTTTTTCGGCCGAGCCTATTACATGCGAGCCTTCGGGCATTCCATGTTCATCGCGCTGGCAACAACATTCTTTTC
>JAEZSM010000149.1 GCA_023421875.1 Spirochaetota bacterium
TTGCCGCCCAGGTCGACGACGGCGGCCTTTACCCTATGGGAGGCAAGAATCTTGGTAACCTCATCCGCGGCATAGCCTTTGGCGATAGCCCCCAGGTCAAGGCTCATTCCCGGCTTCCGAAGGAAAACAGTTTTCTTGGCCTCATCCAGTTCGATGTCATTATAGTCGATGAGAGCGATCTTTTCTTTTATTTCCTTATTGGAAGGTACCTTGGCGTAGTCGGTGCCGATGTTCCAGAGCTTTACTAAGGGGCCGACGCTGGGATCGAAGACGCCGCCGGTAAGGCGGGCGTACGCTATGGACTTTTGGATAACCCCGAGCGTATCCTCCGTGACTTTTACCGCTTCCTTGCCCGCCGACTGGTTGATTGCTGCTATCTGGGTATCGTCCCTGTTGGCGCTCATCCGCTCTTCAATCTGAGAGAGGCGGCTGAAAATAGCCTGGAGCGTGTTGTTCGATCCCCCGTCGATAAGGCGGATGGAACAGACCGTGCCAAGAACGAAATCGCTGCGAGACACTTCGCCTTCTGCTTTTGGGCTGCAGGCCGAGAACATGAGTATCGCGCACAGCGTCGTAAAAATTCGCTTCACTCGTAGATTCCTCATACGTAGATTCGGTCGCCTTAGCTTGGTCAGCCGATCAGCTCCCTGCCAATTGTGGTGGACGGTCCGTGGCCCGGATAGACCTGTGTTTCTGGCGGAAGTTTGGAAAGTCTCTGGAGGCTTTCACGCAAGGTCCAATGTTCAGAATCAGGTCCGTCAGTCCTGCCTATGCCATCCCTGAAGAGAGTGTCGCCGGAGATCAGAGCGGCATCATTCGGGCTGTAGAGGCAGATAGATCCGGCGCTGTGCCCGGGGGTGTGGATAACGCTGAAATCCGTACCGGGGATGCTGTCGCCTTCGGCCAGGAGCAGATCCGGCTCGGGCAGAGCTTTCCAGGCATAGCGGAAATAGGGCATAGCCCTGAGGCCTTCGAAGAGCTTTCGGTTGGTGGCCTCGCCGGCTGCGCCGAGATAGGCCGCGTCCAGTCTGTGGATGGCGATGCGCGGGAGCGCGCCCTTCCAGCGCTCTAACAGTCCAGGCAATCCGGAGCTGTGGTCCAGATGGCCATGGGTAAGCACGATGAGCTGTGGCGTGACTTCGAAAGTCTGTAAAAAATCCAGGATCTTTCCGGCCTCGTCGCCCGGATCGACAATGAAAGCCGTTGCGCCGGACTGCACGATATACACGTTTTCGCCCAGTGGGCCGACCTGGATCGATTCGATCCGCAGGCTCACCCTTCGCTGTCCTTGGCGCCTTCGTTCTTCTTCTTGGCGGGCTTTATCTCCAAAGGCCTATTCTTGAGGGCTGCGCCTTCGCAGGCTGCGACGATTTTTTCTGCGTTGGCTTCGGGCACGTCGATAAAGGAATAATTGTCGAAGAGGTGGACTCTTCCCAGCTCTTCCTGGGGTAGACCGGTTTTTTCCGCGATGAGGACCCGGAGCTCCTGGGGTCTGAGGCGCTGGCGCTTGCCCATGGAGACGAAAAGGGGGACCATGCCTTCGGGCCTGCTCCTGGGAAGGGCGGGGCTGGGGTTCTGTTTTGTCTTGGCATCGGCCGGCGCGCGGGCTGGATCATCCTGGGTACGGACGGGTTCTTGCGACTTGTGCGAAGTGCTTGCTTTTCTCGTCCTTTCCATCGGCTTGGCCTTGGGATTTGCCTTGCTCCCCTGGCCGCTGGACATACCTGCGGCTCTCAGGATCAGAAGGGCTGCGGCATAGGAACGTAGATGCAGGGGGATGTGTTTTCTGAAAAAAGACCTGACTTGGTTGAGCATGACAGGATCGGAGGGGGAAGAAAGCTCGGCGCGTATGCCGTCGAGGAAGGCGATGAGGGCTTCCTCGGGTAGTTTGTTCGGCGCTGAATCGGTTGGCACGAAATTCTCCTTGCAGAAATGAAGAAAAGTTGTCCTATTGTGCAATAAAGTAGGATTTGGGACAAGCGCCCCGTCGGCTCTTCTCCTGGGCAAGGATAGCCTGCGGCGGTGGCTATAGGGTAGAATAGCGTCATGATTTCCGATTCCTATCCCGTCTGTCTCTGTTTGACAGGCAAGACCTTGGCGGTTAATCTCGCCGCCCTGGACGAGCATCGCCCTTATGTGGATCTCGTGGAACTTAGGGCTGATTGCCTGGATCCTTCGGAAAAGTTTTTGATCCGCTCTTTTCCCGAAAAGGCCAGGCTCCCCTGTATCCTGACGGTAAGGCGAAAGAGCGACGGTGGCTGTTTTGTGGACGGCGAGGGTGTGCGGCTGGTCATGATCGCTAAGGCGCTTTCCTTTGCTAGCTCGGATGCCCGGGCGAACTTTGCCTATGCCGACCTGGAAAGCGATTTTCATATGACCACCATCGAAGATGCCTGTCGTACCTTCGGCACCAGGATAATCCGTTCCGCACACTATACCGACGGCATGCCCGAAGATCTGGATGCAGCCTACGAAGCCCTGATCCAGGAGGATGACGAAATTCCCAAGCTGGCGGTGACGCCCCGGAGCGCTGCCGAGCTTTCCAGGTTGGCTGCCTGGGCTTTGGGGCTGCCGGAGCGGGACCGGTTGATCGTTGGCATGGGTGAGTACGGTTTTCCTACCAGGGTTCTCCCTTCCAGGTTGGGCTCGCTTTTTTCATATACGAGCCTGGCCAAGGAAGGCATGCCTTTGGCGGCGCCGGGCCAGACAAGTCCCGAAAGCTTCGTGGATGTCTACCGGGGCAAAGATACGAACGAGGCTTCCGAACTTTACGCGCTTTTAGGCGATAGGAGCATCCTGAGCTCGCTCTCGCCCAGCCTGCATAATTCTGCCTTCAGAAGCCTGAAGAAAGACGCACTCCTGGTGCCGATGCCTTCCGATACGATCGAGGAAGCCCTGGAGAATCTGCGGCTCTTCAATGCCGAGGGAGCGGCCGTCACCATTCCGCATAAGGAGGAGGTCCTGCCTTACTTGAGCTTCCAGTCCACCGATGTGCAGCGTATAGGTGCCTGCAACACACTTGTGAGAACCGAAGGGGGTTGGGCAGGCTACAATACCGACGCCGACGGTTTCGAGCGCAGCGCGCTAGAATTTCTGGAGCGCGAGGATTTTAGGGGGATGAAAGTTACCCTAATCGGCGCTGGCGGGGCTGCGAAGTCCGTCGCACTTTCTTTGTTCCGCAAGGGGGCCGAGTGTGTCATTCTCAACAGGACTATCTCTATTGCCCGAGCCCTGGCAAGGAAGTACGGCTTTATATGGGGTCCCTTGGATGACAGGGCTATAGAGGTGGTCACCCGCTATTCGGACTTGATTGTCCAGGCGACGAGTCTGGGAATGAAGGGAGGAATCGACGGCGATCCCCTGGAGTTTTATGAGTTCGATGGCCATGAAAAGGTATACGATTTGATCTACAAGCCGTCTAAAACCGCCCTATTAGCCCGTGCCGAAGAGGCGGGCTGCAAGACGGCCAACGGTTATACCATGCTGCGTTACCAGGCGGCGGGGCAGTATAAGCTGTGGATGGGAGAGCTCCCTCCTAGCGGCCATTATTAAAAGGAAAAGCAATGTCTAAATCAGCCTTTGCGGCCATCGTGGGCAGGCCTTCTGCGGGAAAATCCACGCTTCTTAACGCCCTCTGCGGGGCCAAGGTGTCTATTGTCTCGCCGGTACCCCAGACTACCCGGAACACGGTGCGGGGAATCGTCAACAGAACGGGCGGGCAAATCGTTTTCCTGGATACCCCGGGATTCCACATTTCGGAGAAGCGGTTCAACCTGAAGCTACGAGACCTGGTCACCCGCGCCTTGGCGGATGCTGACCTCGTGGTCTACCTTGTCGACGCGACTCGCGAGCCGGGGCCGGAGGAAGAGGCGATGGCGGCTGCCTTGAAAGGTATTGGCAGGCCGCTGGTCGCGGCGCTCAATAAAATCGACCATGCCGAAGCAGTCCCAGACCGGGCTGCGGCTTTTGTCACTTTAAAATTGCCCAAGGCTGTGCTTATTTCCATCTCCGCCTTGGAGGGCAAGGGCTTGGATGAACTCATGGAACGCCTGATAGAACTGGCCCCAGAAGGCCCGGCCTGGTATCCCAAAGAGTATTATACGGATCAAGAGCCGGTTTTCCGTATCGCTGAAATCGTCAGGGAAAAGATTTTGCGTCACACTAGGCAGGAGTTGCCCCATGCGGTTTTTGTGGATTATTCCGATTCACGCAGGTTGGGTGACGGAAGTCTGGAGGCTTCCTACGACATTGTTGTAGAACGATCGAGTCAAAAGGGCATACTCATAGGAAAGGCTGGCTCGATGATCCAGAAGATACGCCAGGAGTCGGAGGCGGAGCTCGAGGAGCTGTTCGAGTATCCGATTCATCTGCGATTGCAGGTGCGCGTCGATCCGGATTGGCGTAGAGACGAAAAGCGTCTGGAGAAGCTTATTTACTAATTAGTTCCTCGAACCTTGTTGGGGAAGCGGTCGTTTAGGTATCTAAAGCGATCGCCTTTTTCGTTTCTTTCTACGTTTAACCGATTTTCTTCTACATCAGCGCATACCCAGGTAGATAATCTTGCCGCTCCACTAACGGGGTTTTTCTTCTCCGCTCCCAG
>JAEZSM010000193.1 GCA_023421875.1 Spirochaetota bacterium
GTTCCCGGGCGCGCTTGTCGAAGACTGCCATGGCTTCGGGGTTTTGTCTTGATATGCAGACAGGCTTGCCTGGCTTCATGATCCCTGCCTTCTCGAAGGCTATTTCAGCCAAGCTGTTACCCAGAAACTGGGTATGCTCCAGCTCGATGGTGCTTATCACCGATACATCGGGTTCGACGATATTGGTGGAATCGAGCCGGCCCCCGAGGCCTACCTCGATCACCTGGGCATCGCAGGCCGTGTTTTTAAAGGCGCAGAACGCGATGAGGGTGCTCAGCTCGAAAAAAGTAGGCAGTTCGCCTCCGGGAAATCGCTCCGGTCCCAGCCCGTCCACCAGATCGACTACCTCGTTGGCTGCGGTTATGAGAGCATCTTCGGGCATTTCGCCATCCGCCAGGGCGATGCGTTCTTTCCAGCGCAGGATGTGGGGCGATGTGTATATGCCCACTTTGAGTCCAGCCTCGGAGAGGATGCGGGCGGACATCGTGGAGATGGATCCCTTGCCCTTGGAGCCGGCTACATGGATGCAGAGCCTGCCTTTCTCGGGATTGCCCAGGGCGGAGGCGAGGGCACGCATCCTGTCCAGCTTGAATACCGTCGCCTGGCCTTTTTCCACGTTGATATAGCCGGAAAGAAAGTCGTAGATGTCCTCGGAGGAACCGAATTTGCCGCTGCTCATATCGGCAGAGCATGGGCTTTGCCATGGTTCTGGTCAAGAGTCTTCACTCCAATTTCGAAAGCTCCATTTGTCAATCAACCGCATTCCGCGGGCCGGACTCTATCAAGAAGAACCACGGCACTGCCGATACTTGGCTCATGGAAGAGCCGAAATGAGAAACGCCGCGACCTATGATGCGCTGGCAGGCGAGCGTTTTTCTACCCGCAAGCGAGTGAGGCTCTCCACCACCCGAAGCTTGAGGCCCGAAGACGGGCTTGAACAGGGTAAAGTCGATCCATCCAAAGCCCTGGGGGCGAAAAAAATCCTCTTGATAATCGAATCCGAAGGCGGGGTATTCGATAGTCTTTCGCTCATGCACCAAAAAGCATACATCCCGGCCTTTTCTGGCTGTTTTTCCCAGGGCGCTGATCCCTCATTCGCTTCCATGCTCTGGCGAAGGCTGGCCTTGTTTTCCCGTCTCAGGGGTCAGGATCCCCTGGTAATTCTCCAGGCAGCCCTGCGGATTCTCAACAGGAGCTATCCCTCGATGCGAAGGAGCGCCGTTCTTCGTACACTGGAATCATTTCTTGGCTCTTCGGGCAAAGACAGAAGCCTTTTGGCCGAAGCGCAAGAGGGGAGTCCCGAGCGGCTTCTCCTCGACTGGATGTCCATGGCGGAAGCCCTCATGGAAGAAGAGGGCTATGCTCCCTGCTTTGAGAATGCCAAGGCTTTTTTAAAAGGACTTACGCTGTCGGCGCCCGGCGCAGAGCTGCTGGTCCACAGCATTCTGCCGGAAAGTCTTGCGCTCAACGAATGGGAAATGGCCGAATTAGGCGGCTATTTTTTGCGGATAGCGGGATCTGAACGGGGAGATTTTGCCTCATATCTGCGAAGCGCCCTTAAAAACGGCTACGAAACCAGCCCTATGCTGGTCATAGGTACGACGGGCCAGGCCTGGCAGGCGGCTCAGTCGGTGGGATCAAGGTTCTACCCCATAATTCCCGACGAAGAGGAAGAGAGTTGGCGTTTTTTTTCCGAGCAGTATTTTCCAGCTTTTTTACGGGGCGAAACCTATCGCTTGAACCAGGATCGAAATCCTTTTATGAGCATGATGGTGGATGATTTAGATGCCTATCTCAGCCTTTAGGGCCGGCACTGCCTAAGCGTAGGCAGAGCGGCCAAAGAACCCTGCCTTCAAGACTTTGCAGGCATTCCCTAAGTACGTCGACGGCCTTCTCGCCTAGAGCGTTGCTCAAAGCCCGGGAGTAATCCTCTTCTGGATTGAGCCAGTCTTCGATATCCTGCCCGGAAATCTCCCTGCTGTACTCAATCACTTCTTCCTGCCAGAAAAGCTCAGAATCGGGAATCAGGCCTAGAGCCTTCTTAAGCTTAAGCTCGGAGTCGGCTATCCCTTGTATCGCCAAAGAATCCAGGGAAGGACCTCCGCCGCGCTTTTCTTCGAATGCTTCCAGATCGGCGATAAAGGCGGAGTTTTCTTCAGCGCCCTTGTTGATTTTCAGCATAGTGGCCAGCCCGCTGGAGGCCGGGCCGAGGATATCGAAAACGCAGAGGGAGCCGGAGCCTTTGTTGCGGCATGCGATCGCCTGCTCTGCGTAGGCCCAATAATCGAATTCGCTATCGTGCGCGCCGATGGCTTCGCAGAGAACAATATGGTCGAAGTTTTCGTGGCCGAAGGCTTCTCTTGGCCAGCCGGCCGCCATCAGCCGCGGGCTGGCCGTCATGGGGCGGGAAAGCTCGGGGAGGTCGCCGACAAGGCGGGAAAACTGATCGAGCGCTTCGTCGTTTTCCAGAAAGGCGAAGAGGCTGCCCTCGCCGAGCCGGCGCAGCGCTTCCAGAGCGTAAAATCCCTTTCTAGGGTCGAGAATGAGAAGGGATGAGCTGGACGCCATCTTTAGATGATCGAAGAGAAACAGTCTGGCGGCACGCAGTCGCGCCGAGGCTCCGCCTTCGGCGCGAGTCCTCCAGGTTTTTCTTCTTTCGCCTTCCCTCGACCAGACGGCGCCGCCTTTTGCCGGTTTCCGGCCGGACTGTTCCCGGTCTTCGGCCTGTAAGGATAGTTGGACTTCGCGCCTTTGGAGTACGTCATCCCTGCGCTGTCCCTCGAGGCCGAGGGAACCAGGGAAGTAGAAGACTCGATTTTTAAGGGTATCGGGCAGGTATTGCTGGGCGGTCCAGTGATCCTTGTAGGCATGGGGATACCTGTAGCCCTCGCCATGGCCGAAGCCCTGGGCGTCCCTGTTGGCGTCTTTGAGATGGTTGGGAACTTCGGCGGACTCCTGTTCAACCGCGCTTTTCGCGTCGAAATACCCCATGAGGGAATTCGATTTCGGGCAGGTAGCCAGGTACAGAGCAGCCAGGCTCAGATGGTATTGTCCCTCGGGCAGGCCGATGCGGTCAAAGGATTGTGCGCAAGAGTATACGACCTGAATTGCTGATGGGTCCGCCAAGCCCACATCCTCGGCGGCGGAGATGAGCATGCGCCGGAAAATAAAGGCCGGATCCTCGCCGGCGTAGACCATGCGGGCCAGCCAGTAGAGGGCGGCGTCGGGATCCGAGCCTCTGAGGCTCTTTATGAAGGCGCTGATCGTATCGTAATGGTAGTCCCCGTCTTTGTCGTACAGGACAACCCGTCGCTGGATGCTCTCTTCGGCGGTTTCCATGTCCACCTGGATGTTGGTGCCCGGTTCCGGCGGCCAGGAATCCACCGAGGTCTCCACTGCAAGCTCCAGAGCGTTCAGAAGGCTCCGGGCATCGCCGTCGGCGCTCCTGATGAGATGTTCCAGCGCCCCCTGCTCGAAATCCACCCTGTAGGCCCCATAGCCCCGTTCGGTATTGCCCAGGGCGAAACGGGCCACAGCCAGGAGGTCGCTTTTTTCCAGAGGCTTGAGGAGAAAGACCCGTGACCTGGATACCAGTGCGCGGTTTACTTCAAAAAACGGATTCTCCGTCGTCGCGCCTATGAGCACCACCGTGCCGTTTTCCACCCAGGGCAGGAGGGCGTCCTGTTGGCTCTTATTCCAGCGATGCACCTCGTCGACAAAGAGGATTGTCTTGAGCGAATAGAGTTCGTAGTGCTGACGAGCCTTGTCGATCGCCTCGCGCAGCTCGCCCACGCCCGAGAGCACCGCGTTGAGGGCGATGAAGGCGCTTCTTGTGCTGTTGGCAATGATCCTCGCGAGGGTTGTCTTGCCCGTGCCCGGGGGGCCCGAGAGGATGATGGATGAAAGCTGGTCCTTCTGGATTGCCCTCCGCAGAAGCCTTCCCG
>JAEZSM010000233.1 GCA_023421875.1 Spirochaetota bacterium
ATAATGGCTGCGAGCCCTAGGTGGACTTTTCGCGACGTGAGAAAGACAACCAAGACAAAAACGATAAGAATCTGAAGAATGGCTGGAATTTGAATAGTTCTATCTCCCTCAGCTGACGAGAATCGTATAGCCTGGGAATTCTTGTTCAAAGGCTTCCCTGGTGCGGCGCTCCAAGCCTTCGCCCACGACAATATCTATCGCGGCACATGTTTTGCACATGCCCTGGGGGAATCCCCGCGCCAGCGTAACCTCTATGCTGGAAAGCGCCTCGCTGTACCGGACGTTCGATACCAGGCCCAAATCGACGATTGGCAATTCAGATTGAGGTTCGATGATCCGGGCGAGGGCGGCATCTATTTTTTTCTGGATCGCTGGGTCCATGGCTAAGCTCCTTATTGCTTGAAAAAATTGGGGCAAACGGAAAGGAAATGCTTGAGATTGTTTTCGATCTCGCCCTTGAAGGGCTTCAGGTAGATGAAGAAAGTCTTGTTGTCGTCGAAACAGCAGAAATGAGTCAGACTCTCTGGTTCGGGGAAGGTTTCGAAAGTTCTCTTCAGGGTAGAGAGGATGGCCTCCTGCCGCCAAAGAAGCACAAAGGTTTTGCCGCCCCGGGCTACCTCTTCCTTGCTCATGCTCCACTCGCCGTCTATTTTCGCGTGCTTGAGATGATTCTTTTCGATGATATGGCCTTCGCCGATCAGCTTTTTATCGGTGAAAATATTCATAACGAACCGGTCTCTATTGCCCATCATATAGGTAAAAGGAACGTACAGCAGCGAGTGGCGAGGGATGAAGGTATAGGAACCTTTGGCAGAGCTCCACGGGTCCCTCAGTTTGTATTTAAAGTGATAGCCGATAGCGCCGCCTATATTGATATATTCGGTGTCCTTGGGCTTAAGGAGCTTTTCGCTCTGTTGGGACATACGGTGCCCGAGCCAGCGGTTTTTCTTCGTACCCAGAAAATACTGGAGCGAACCGGCGGCGCCGAGAAGAAGGAGCGGAATCAGATAGGCTACGTTCATTGTTGTTCTGTCCTAGTTGAAAAATACGCGGTCAGGTCTTTAGCCCCTACCGCAACGAGGTCATCCCGGGAACTGATACCCTCCCGGGTAAAATTGAAAGTGAATTGCGGATACTTGTCCAGCGACGGGTGCTGACCCCAGACCATGTCGGATACACCTTTTTTATTAATGCACATTGCCGAAATTGGTATTCCGAGCCTGCTCAATTCTTCTTGTATGCGCAAGGCCTCGTCCACCGAGAGCTGGTCAGGGTTTACGATGACACTGATGAAGCTTTCTTTAGCGAACAGGTGTTCGAGCCCCCTGAGCCTGAGGCCGATGTTTTTAAGCTTGCCGTATACCTTGTCGTCATCCTTGTCGATGCAGCTCTCGGCAATGGGAGAGTCTGGATTTATCCTGGCCACTGTCTGTCGCTTGCTGAGGATCTTTTCCCGCAATTGACGCAGTTCCTTTACCCAGAGGCCGGAGATCACCGGCAGCGACAGGAAGCGCAGTGAAAGTGCCGTGGGAGGAGTGTCGAAGACAACGATATCATAGAGGGGGCCGAGGCGGCAGTGGATATCCTCGATAGCCCAGAGCACTGCGTACTCCTCGGTCCCTGGAGAGTATTTGATGATGTTGAAAAATGAATCGAGATTGAAGGTTGTGTTGTAAGCATAGTTCGCCTTCATTTGGGCTCGACTTTCATTTAAATATTTGTCAACCCAATAGGCGAGATCTACCTCGAGGGCGTCGAGATTAGATTCTATAGCGACTGGTTCCCCGGAAAGTTTGGTTTCTAGTATATCGCCTAAATTGTGGGCAGGATCGAGGGATGCTACAAGGACTTTTTTACCCTCCCTCGCCAATGATAGGGCGAAGGCGCCTGAAAGCGTGGTTTTTCCTACGCCCCCCTTGCCTAAAAAAAAGGCTGTATTATTCATACAATCTCCTTAACCTAAATCCATCATACCGGCGAGTACTCCTATAGGATCCTGGGCAAGGTCGGTACGTGCTATTAGCACAATCAGTTCTTTTTCCATGAAGGGCAAAATCTCAACAGCAATTGGAGACGGGGGAGAAGGAAGGCCGGCAAATCCGCCCAAAACCAGGAGGCTGAAAATATTCTCTAACTCTCGAACTTCGAATTCCAACAGGTCCGTCGCATTGTCGCGGTTTACTTGAAGAGCTACTCGTATAGCCGACTTTATCAACTGCCCGATGCTACGAGACATGTTGTGCTTCCTTGAAACTATAGACTCGCGGAACTAAAGGCCGCCTTTTAATTCTGCCTTAGTATACTACCGGCTTGCGGGATCGGACAAGCTTGGGTTCTATGCCTTTTATACAAAGATACTTCTATGCGAGAGCAGTTCGGCCGGGAAGGGGCAAAGAAAAAGGGCTACCCGAGAGCGAACTCCCGAGTAGCCGATAAGGCCGAAAGCCCTGCCTAGTAACCTAGGAAAGGGCTAGCAGGCTTCTTATGCCTTCGAAGTGGCGTTGCGGGCCGCCCACTTCTTCCTGAAGCCGAAGAGCATCACGAAGCTGAGGTAGAGCATGAAGAGGTTGATCAGACCGACTAATACGCCGGTGACCACGTTGGATGTCTTGGCCATGTCGATGAAGAATACGGGGATGATGACGATTTCGTACCAGATAAGCGCCGCGGTTACGGTAACCCACAGGATAAGGGCGGGAACGATTGTTCCAACGACAAATTTTGCCTTGAGCTTGTCGTTGACCCATACGGCTACCGTGAGCATGACCACCGAGGCGAGTAGCTGGTTGGCGCCGGAGAATGCGGGCCATAGTACCGTGTAACCGCCGGAACGGGCAAGGAAGAGCCCGATGGCGGCGATAACGACAGAGGCAACCCACTTATTATGGAAGAGATTGTAGGCTCCGGGGCTCTTTTCCTTCATAGGCTCGGCCATTTCCTGGATAATGTACCGGCCAAGGCGGTTGGTCGTATCAAGGGTGGTGAGCGCGAACGTGGATACCCAGACCGCCGCGAAGAGCTGCATGAAGCTCATGCTGAGGAAGGGCAGCTGGGTGGAGACCATCTTGGCGAAAGAATTGACGAACCTTCCGAGGGCGGGAGTTGTCATGAGCTTGTCGCCCAAGGCAAGTGCGCCGAATCCAGCGATGGAGATAACGACCAGGGTGGAGAGGAAGCCTTCCACGAGCATGGCGCCGTAGCCGACAAAGAGGGCTTCGGGCTCGGTTTTGATCTGTTTGGACGAGGTTCCTGCGGATACCAGGGCGTGGAAGCCCGACAGGGCGCCGCAGGCAATAATAAGTGGGATCGTAGGCCAGAGAGGAGAAGGCTGCAGATTGCCCGCCGGGCCTATGAGCTTGGCGCTGAAGCTAGTGAATACGGGAATGGCATCAAGAGCCTTGAAGCTGATGACCGCAGCGATGCCGCCGGCTAAAAGACCGAAATAAAGGAAGAATGACGAAAGGTAATCGCGCGGTTGCAGCAATATGTTAACCGGCAACGTCGAAGCGAGAATAATGTAAACGAGGATGATCAGGAAGTAGACATCCTTCGCCCACTTGACGGGGAACATGTCGCCGAGCCAGAAGGCTACGATAATGAGGGCGATGCCTATTATCGTGCCCTTGCCCAAGCCGAGCTTGGACTTGTACATGAAGAAACCGGAGATGACGGCGGCGATGCAGAAGAAAACAAAGGAGAAGAAAACGCGTCCGTCGGCGGCGAACTGTCCGGCGACAATGTCGCCGAAGGCAGCTACTACCAGTACACAGAGGAAGAGGATGAACCAGCTGAAGGTTTTTCCAGCCTTCTTGCCGATCACGTCCTGGGCGACGAACTGCATGGAGCGTCCGTCGTACCGTATTGAAGCTACCAGTGACAGATAATCATGGACAGCTCCAAGGAAAATGTTGCCGAACCAGATCCAGAGAAGTCCAGGCAGCCAGCCCCAGGCGACAGCCATGGCGGGACCGGTGATGGGACCGGCGCCGGCAATGGATGCGAAATGGTGACCGAACAGGACGTACTTGGAAGTTGGAACGTAATCGACGCCGTCGCTGAGCCGTTTGGATGGGGCATCAGGCGCCTTGCCGCTTTGTAGGACGTTGTCGCGGATCTTCTTACCGTAGGTAACGTAGAAGATCACATAGATCGCGACAGCGACCAACGCAATAAGAGTACTCATGCAGTCCTCCTGCAAATATGGATGTATAAGAATACTCCTCGGATAATGCGCTGTCAAATGAATAATGCTGGGCAAATGCCCGGAAAATGCGCCATAGGGCACATAAACGGCATCCTGCTCCTTGTGCAAGCCGAGTTCAGGACCGATAATGACTACATATTACAGTAAATACATTGATGGATGGTTCTATGGGCGAAGCGATAGCGCTGGGTGGCGGATACTACTGGGTGGGGTCTTCAAGCCTTGCAGGAGACCTCGTCTGCAACCCCTATCTGCTCGTCGAAGAGGGGGAGGGCGTTCTCTTCGATCCGGGTTCGGTTTTGGATGTCGAGGAAGTAATGGCGGCTGCTGCCTCCGTGCTGCCCTTGGAAAAAATCCGCTACGTGGTCCTGCACCACCAGGATCCCGACCTGGCTGCCGCTGTGCCTGCAATGGAAGCAGCAGGCATGAGCTTCGATATAGTGACCCACTGGAGAACCTGGTCGCTTTTGCGCTATTACGGCATTAAATCCGATGCCTACCTGGTGGATGAGCACGGCTACTCCCTGCGGCTCGAGAGCGGACGTATGCTGCAATTTATTCCCACTCCCTACCTCCATTTTCCCGGGGCCATCGCCACCTACGACAGGCAGACAAAATTCTTGCTTTCCAGCGACCTCTTTGGCGCTTTTTCGAAAACCTGGTCGCTTTACGCCGGTGAAGGCTACATGGAGGCGATGAAGCGCTTCCACGAACACTACATGCCATCCAACGATGTTTTGCGCCCTACCATGGAGCTGATCTCCTGCCTTGAACTGGAAGCGATCCTGCCCCAGCACGGATCGATAATCAAGGAAAATATCCCCAGTTACGTCGACGCGCTAAAAAACCTGGAATGCGGCCTGGCCCTGGAATCGGGCCTGCGGGGCGAAAAGACTAAACCGGATTACAAAGCATTGGGCGAGGAAGTGGCGAGGCTCAGAGAAATGAACGAACAGCTCCAAAAAGCCGCAAACCTCATGAACGAGGCCCAGATCAGGGATGCCACCACAGGCTTATACGACGAAACCTTTTTTAAGGAATTTATAGACGAACAGGCATCCCTGCGCCTCTATGCCGAGGGCGTCGAGGACGACGTCCTGGCGGTCTTTGGCATAGACGAGGGCATGGCCAGGATAGAGTACCAGTACGGCCCCAAGGAAGTGGAGGCCATTCTAAAAGGCGTGGCCAGGATCATACAGGACGGCAAGGCCACTACGCAGCCCGCGTTCAGACTCCATGGAACTACCTTTGCGCTCTGGATGCCCAGAACAGTCTTTCACAAGGCGGTGGAACTCTGCGAAACAATACGCACCAGAGTGGAAGCATCCAAGAGCTTTATTGAAAAGATAAGCGTTTCGGCCGGAATGGTGGCAGTGGCCGAAATCCGATCCACTATTCCGGATCCTGTCGAAGCCGGGGCAGCCCTCGCAGAGACAGGGGTCAAGCGGCTCAGGATAGCCCGCAAGCGGGGGGGCAACACCATATGCACATCTTCGGAGGTCGGCACAGAAACCCAATCCAAAGCCAAGATTTTGGTGGTGGACGACAATCAGATCCATGCCGGCGTTCTGAAGACCTTTCTCGAAAACAACGATTACTCGGTCTTGAAAGCTCAGGACGGCGGCAAAGCCCTGTCGATGGTGGCCGAAGAAGGTTTCGATCTCATCATATCCGAGCTCATGGTTCCCAAGGTGGACGGTTTTATGCTCAAGGACAGCCTTGCGGCCAAATCAGGCACTAAAGATATACCCTTTATCCTGGTTTCCCACAGAAAAAACGATAATTCAGTACAGCGCGCCTATGGGCAGGGGGTGGATCATTATCTCCAGAAACCCTATCTCCTGGCCGAGCTTTTGGGTATCGTGCGCAACATGACCTCTGGCGGCGGGCTTAGATGAAGCTGGATGTCGAGTATATTCTCCTATTCGCCGCCTTTTTAGTGTGGCTGGATATTATCATTGTGCTTAGGGTGCTGGCTAATAAGACTAGCCTCGCGCTGGACGAGGAGGGGCGGCAAACAGGCTACGCAAACCTCGCGAGCGTCTTCAAGGCGGAAAAATCCAAAAAACGCAAAATTGCCAGGAGGTTTTTCGATCTTTACCTCAAGCTAGCCCAATCCATTGAGTTACCAAAGGAAGAGCGGGAAAAACTGCTCCAGAACGAGGAAATTCAACG